>JBLRXF010000289.1:0-4268 GCA_047920875.1 Haliea sp.
TTCGGATTTTGTGAGAGCTGCCATCGTATCTACAGTGCCTGGTTCCTGAGCTCAGCGTTATAGTTTTTTTCCAAGGAATCAATCACTTGATCCATGGCCTGGTTCACCACATCATCGCTAAGAGTGCGCGATTGATCCCGGAAAGTCAAACCAAAAGCAAGGCTTTTTCTTTTAGGATCAATACCTTTCCCCTCATAGACATCAAACAACCTTAACTCCCGCAGGTAAGCCCCCGCTGTGGCTTTCACATTCTCCATCAAGGCAGCCGCGGCTACGGATTTATCCACCAACACCGCCAAATCCCGGCGAATCTCGGGGAAACGAGACAGTTCGGTGAATACCGGCAGCTTACCCTCCAGCAGCGCATCCAGGTCAACTTCACAGGCAAGGACGGGTCCATTGATGTCCAGCTCGGCCAGCACGTGCGGGTGCAGGGCACCGATACGACCCACCACCTGCCCCGATCGGGTTATCTCCGCGGTCTGACCGGGATGCAAGGCAGGATGCTCCGCCGCGCGGAAGCCAAACTCGGCCTGGCTCCGCCCCAGTCCAAGGAGGCTTTCCAGGTCGCCCTTGAGGTCGTAGAAGTCCGCAGCCGCGGCGGCCACGGACCAGGACTCGGGAAAGCGCTGGCCACTGATGATCATGCCCAGGGTGGGCACCTGGCGCAGTTCCGCCAGCCCGGCACCCGGAGCACCCGGCACAAAGCGCAGACCGGTCTCGAACAGGCGCACCCGGTTCTGCTGGCGATGGGTGCTGCGCTGGACCGCACTGGCCAAGCCGGGCAGCAGGCTGCTGCGCATCACCGCCATCTCCGCGGAGATCGGGTTCTCCAGCGCGACAGGCTGTACTGCCGGGTCAAACAACTGCTGCAGCTTGGGATCGATAAAACTGTAGGTAATCGCCTCACGATAGCCGCGGGCACAGAGATGACGCCGCAGACTGCGCAGGGACAGGCGTATCTCCGGCTTGGGAGGAATCACCAGCGACGCCTGAATATGACTGACCGGGAGGTGGTTATAGCCATACACGCGGGCCAGCTCTTCCAGCAGATCGGCTTCGATGCTGATATCGAAGCGCCAGCTGGGCACGCTGCAGCGCCAGCCTTCGGCGGTGGCCGTAACACCCAGCCCGAGCCCGGACAGAATACGCTCGACATCGGCATCCGCAAGTTCAAAACCCAGAAGCCGGGGGATGCGCTTGCGCCGCAGTGCCACATCCGGACGCAGCGGTAATTGTTCCTCGGCAACGGCTTCAATAACAGGCCCGGCTTCACCACCGACAATGTCCAGCAATAGACGGGTGGTCCGCTCCAGCGCCCGGCGCTGCAGCTGAAAATCCACCCCGCGCTCAAAGCGGTGGGAGGAATCGGTGTGCAGGCCGTAACCGCGAGCCTGGCCCGCCAAGGGTCCCGGGGCAAAGAACGCCGACTCCAGGAACAGATGGCGGGTGCCCTCGCCCACCGCCGTCGGCTCACCGCCCATGATGCCGGCCATCGCCACCGGGCCAGCGTGGTCGGCAATGACCAGCGTGTCCTCACGCAATTCGACGGTCTGGCCATCCAGCAGCACCAGACTTTCCCCAGCTGTTGCAGCCCGCACCACGATGCCGCCCTGCAGTCGGTCCAGGTCGAAGGCGTGCATGGGCTGGCCCAGCTCCAGCAGGATGTAATTGGTGACATCCACCACGGCGTCGATGCTGCGCAGGCCACAGCGGCGCAGTCTTTCCTGCAGCCACAGGGGTGAGGGAACCGAAACATCGATATTGCGGATTACCCGGCCCACGTAGCGCGGGCAGCGCTCAGGCGCCTGCAGCTGCACCGACAGGGTATCCTCGATGACCGCCGCCACCGGCTCGCAGCTGACCTCGTTCACCGGCAGGCTGTTCAGCAGGCCGACCTCGCGGGCGATACCGGCGATGCCCAAGCAGTCCGCCCGGTTCGGGGTCAGGCCAATTTCAATCAGGTGGTCATCGAGCTGCAAGTAGTCGCGCAGATCGGTTCCCACGGGGGCATCCGCGGGCAACTCCATCAGGCCCGCGCTTTCATCGGACAGGCTGAGTTCAGCCTCGGCGCAGAGCATGCCCTGAGACTCGACGCCGCGCAGCTTGGCTTTCTTGATCTTGAAGTCACCCGGCAGTACTGCGCCCACCCGGGCCAGCGGCGCTTTCAGGCCCATCCGCGCATTGGGCGCGCCGCAGACGATTTGCACCGTCTCCGAGCCCGTGTTGACCGTGCAGACGCGGAGCTTGTCCGCATCCGGATGCTGTTCGGCATGAATGATTTCCGCGACCACCACACCGCTGAAGGTGCCGGCCACTGGCTCCAGGGCATCGACCTCAAGGCCGGCCATGGTGATCTGGTGGGCCAGTTCGTCGCTGGACAGAGGCGGGTTGACCCACTCGCGCAGCCATTGTTCGCTTATTTTCACTGATCGGTCTCCGTGGTCTGCTAGAACTGCTCGAGGAAGCGCAGGTCATTTTCAAAGAAGAGGCGCAGGTCGTTGACGCCGTAGCGCAGCATCGCCAGCCGCTCCACCCCCATGCCAAAGGCGAAGCCGGTGTAGCGCTCGGGGTCGATGCCGGAGGTCTCCAGCACACGTGGATGCACCATGCCGCAGCCCATGACTTCGAGCCAGCCGGTCTGGCTGCACACGCGGCAGCCCGCGCCGCTGCAGTTCACACATTGAATATCCACTTCCGCGGAAGGCTCGGTGAAGGGGAAATACGAGGGCCGGAAGCGCACCGCCAGATCCTTCTCGAAGAATACCCGCAGGAAATCTTCGATAAGACCCTTGAGGTCCGCAAAGCTGGAGCGCTCGTCCACCAGCAGCCCTTCCACCTGGTGGAACATGGGCGTGTGGGTCAGGTCCGAATCGCAGCGATAAACCCGCCCGGGGCAGATCACCCGGAGCGGCGGCTGGTTGTTTTCCATTACCCGTACCTGTACTGGCGAGGTGTGGGTACGCAGCACCGTGGTCGGGTCGACATAGAAGGTATCGTGCATGGCCCGCGCCGGGTGGTGGGCGGGAATATTGAGCGCTTCGAAGTTGTGGTAGTCGTCCTCAATCTCCGGACCCTCCACTACTTCAAAGCCCACCGCGCCGAAGAAATCCTCCATGCGCTCAATGGTCCGCGTTACGGGGTGAATGCCGCCGGTGCTCTGGCCGCGACCCGGCAGGGTGACGTCAAGCGTCTCCCGCGCCAACTTCTCCGCCACTGCTGCTGTTTCCAGCACCGCCTTGCGCTCTGCAATCAGATCCTGCAGCGCCTGCTTGGCCACGTTGATCAGGGCGCCCGCCGCGGGACGTTCCTCGGCGGACAGCTTGCCCAGGCCCTTGAGCAGCTCGGTCATGCGGCCTTTCTTGCCGAGGAAATCGACCCGCAGCTGTTCCAGCGCGGCGCTGTCGGTGGCGGCAGCAATCGCGGCCTTGGCTTCCTCGACGAGGGGTTTCAGGTTTTCCATCTAATCTGCTTCCGCTGTCAGTGTCTCAGTGGACCGGTTCTGCGCGGTCCCAAATTCATATGAACTTGATTCGGTGTTCTAAAGCCGCCTCGAGCGGGCAGGGTGGGGCTTCCGGGACACGCCGTAAATACGTCCATGTAGGCTCGTATCGCGCATCCATGCGCTCAACGGTCCCGGAAGCCCCACCCTGCCCCCTCGAGGCTCCCTTCTGTGCCACGTTCGCTACTGCTATTCTTCGGGCGGCCTTAGAGAATATTGCCGTTACCCTCGTGCCAGCCCCACCACCCCCAGCAATTTTTTGTTTGGTGCCTGTTCAGTGCGCCGAAGGTAGTCCGGTGCGTGGCTGCAGGGGTTGCCCGGACCGTCGACGGCCATGGATGGCCGTCGCCGAGCCTACATGGAGAGCCCACCCCGCTTTACCGGGTGCGTACTTGTGGCGTGTCCGGGCAGCCCCTGGAGGCACGTGTCGGACGACAATTCACTTCCCAACCACCAACCGAGCAACAAACAAAAAAGGGAAAGAGCAGTGCCCTTTCCCTTTCGTGGTCTTGCAATGTCGCCAGCGATCCGCGCCGAAGCGCAGCCAGGGTGGGCTCAGGCCAGTGCGGCCTTCGCTTGCTCCACTATCGCTGCAAAAGCCGGCTTGTCATGTACCGCCAGGTCCGACAGGACGCGGCGATCCAGGCCAATGTTGGCTTTCTTCAGGCCATTGATCAAGCGGCTATAGCTGAGGCCGTTGGCGCGGGACTGGGCGTTGATACGCGTGATCCACAGCGCCCGGAACTGGCGCTTGCGCTGACGGCGG
>JBLRXF010000290.1:0-4254 GCA_047920875.1 Haliea sp.
CGGTGCCGGCGATCCAGAGTTTGTTGTGAGCACCCATCAATTCCGACCAAATCTCCGCGGAGATTTCGGCCGCATTTGATGGGGAATCGTGCACGGAGAATTTTGTGCCGCATTTCACATGGAATCGCGCACGGAGTGCGCTCCTACAATGGATGGATGCTTTCCCCGAACGTTCAGGCATGCTTGGCAGAAGCTCAGCAGGGAGGCTAAGCTATGGCAACACTGGCATTTGATTCGTTGAAGTATGAACGGCAACTTCCGGGCACTGTCGGCACTAATGGGCGTGACGCTGCTGGCGGTGGCGGTGCCGGCGATCCAGAGCCTGCTTTAAATTCTTCGCGCCGAACTACCCCGCGCAGCCGCGCCGCGCGGGGGTTGTGCAGTGCTAGGGCGCTTCGGGGGCTTCCACGACGAGGCTGATGGCGCGGTCCAGTTCAAAAACCACGAGGTCGCCCACATTGGCCTTCTGCAGGTTCTCGGCGCTGCGCGCCTTGAACTCCATGACATTGCCCTCGGGGCCCTTCAGCGCAAACGTGCCGGCATCAAGGTCGATGGCTTCAACCGTGGCGGTGATGACCTCGATGTCTGCCACCACCATGCCGGGCCTTTCACCCCTGGCGGCGGTAGCCGCGGCCACCAGACCGCCCTCTGCGGCGTCCATGGCCTGCTCTGGACGCACCAGGGACATGCTGATTTCCTCGAGAACGGTCATGGTGACAAGGTCACCCACTGCGACTTGCTCCAGGTTGCGCACATTTTCGCCAGCGGTGAACGTTATGGATTCGCCTCCCTCGGTTGTCAGCGTCACTTCCCGCGTGCCCTGATCAATGGCGGCAACGGATGCCGAGGCCTCGACCATACGGCTGGCGGACACGGAGAGCAGCGCTTCATCGGCGGCGGTAGCCAGAGTGGCACAGGCGACCAGTGCGGCGGACATCAGCAAGCGGATTGTTTTCATTTTTAGCATCCTGAATTGAGTTTAGGTTGTAGGTCGACCTCGGTCGATGCGGCGAAATCTACCATGAAAGCAGCGGCGCAGACAGCGTCCTCAAGGCCTCGGTCAGCGACCACTGGAAAGGGGGCCAAAGCTCCCGAGCTAAAAAGCCGGATAGCGCAGCAGCACCGCCTCATCCGGCAGCCAGTCGACACAGTCCAGCAGGTCGTCGGCCACCTGGGTAATCACCTCGCGCAGCTCCAGCGGCTCCAGCAGTTCCGCCGCAATGGCCTCAACACCCCACTGCACTCCCAGCAGGTTGCCGGTGATGGCGCCGGTGGAATCGGAGTCGCCGTCGTGGTTGACGGCCATGACCAGCGCCTCGTGGAAGTCGGTCGCCACCAGCGCGCAGTACACGGCGATGGCCAGGGCCTCCTCCGCGATCCAGCCGCCGCCGAGGCGGGCAATGGCCTCATCACAGGGGGTGTCGGTGGCCGCAAGATCCGCCGCCTGGTCCAGGGCATTGATGGTCTCGTCCGCATCCATGCGCTCGCTCAGGCAATCCAGCGCCGCGTCCAGCGCGTCGCTCATGTCGCCGCCGTCACGCAGTACCGCCACCATCGCCGCCATCGCGCCCCCTGCCAGCCAGCCTGTGGGATGGCCATGGGTCAGGGCAGATAATTCGCAGCCCAGGTCGAAGGCCTCCTGCGGCGAATCCGCAAACAGCCCCGCCGGCGCTACCCGCATCACCCCGCCGCAGCCCTTGCTGTCGTTCATCGCGGGTTCGCCGGGCACGCGGGTATTGCGCAGGGCGCTGAGGCAGGTGTTCCCAGGCCCGCGCAGGCTGTGCAGGCCGTCGACGCCATAGAGCCAGCCCGCATCCGGGTGCAGCGGGTCGAGGTCGAACAGGTTGCGCCCACCCTGGGTCAACAGCCAGCGCTGGTAGGCCCAGGCGGTGACGCGGCCGTACTCGATCAGGCCGCTGTCGCGGTAACGCATCAGGCCCCGGATCAGGCCCTCGGCGGTGAACAGGGTCATCTGGGTATCGTCGGTGATCGCACAGGGCAGCCCGTAGGCAGGCGCGTAGGCACGAATGCCGCCGGGGCCGAAGCGCTTCACAATCTCGCTGCGGCTCTGGAACTCGATCGCCGCACCCAGTGCGTCCCCCGCCGCGCCCCCCAGCAGACAGCCGCGAAAACGGCTGCGCAGCTCGGGCTCGGCGGTGGCAAGAGGGTCCTGTTGCATACGCTGTATCCGGTGCTGGTCGGGCCCACAGCATAGCCAAAAACGGGCCCCGGCGCCCTCCCCGGCCACTCTGCCCCGCACGATTTGTAACAGCCGTAAAACCGGTGTTTTGATGGCCTGCGTAGCCCGCTATACTTGACACCCATGGAAAGTCGAGCCGGACCATGAACTACCGACTCCGTCCTGCGCAGGCGGAGACCGCCCTGACCGCAGCCAGCTTGCTGTGCTGCGTGCTCCTGCTGTTGTTCAGCCCCCACTCTGCGGGCATTGCACCGATTGCGGTGACCGAGACCGGGCTGCTTGACCACGCGCTGCGGGCCGACGACCTGGAGGTGTACCGGGGAGAGGGCGCAAAGCCCGCAACGATCGCAGAGATCGAGCAGCTCTGGCAAGCGGGAGCCTTCGAACCCGTCACGACTCTCAACTTTGGCCTGCAGCAACGCGGCATCTGGGGCCGCATGGTGGTTGAGAACCAGCAGAGCAGTCACCGCGCTCTTGTTCTCAACCACCGCTTTGCTCCCATCGATTTGATGGAGATTTACTTTCGGGGGCCGGACGGCGAGTGGATTCACCAGCGCGCCGGCGACACCATCATCAACAGCGCCGTCAACGCCTCCCGCACCGCCACGTTTTTGCTGAACCTGCCCCCGGGGGAGGCAGTGCCGGTCTACATGCGGATTGCCACCAGCTCGAACCTCAATTTCGAAATGCGCCTGCAGTACCCCTCTGTCTACAACCAGAGCGAGCTGCGCCTGGCCATCTCCTACGGCACGCTGTTCGGGGCCGCATTGGTCTCCGCCTTCTACCTGGCCCTGTGGGGGGTGATGGCCCAGAACATCAGGGCCACTACGCTCAGCGGCTACCTGCTCTGCTACGCCCTGTTTCTCGCTCTGCTGCTGGGATTCGCGCGACTGGTCATGCCGGATCTCCTGGTGCCCTGGATCAACCACCTGCATGTGCTGAGCCTCGCGCTCATGGCGCACATGAGCGCGCGCTTCTTCCGCAATTTTTTCCAGCTTGCGCACTATTTGCCGCGAGCTGATCGCCTGGTTCAAGCACTGCAATGGCTCAGCCTGGCCCTGGCCCTGACGCACCTGGTTCCACTGTGGGCGGCGGCAGCGCTGAACGCCACTGTGCTCCTCATCGGCCCAGTGATCACCATCACCATTGCCCTGCAGCTGTGGTACCGCAAGATCCCGCAGGCCGGCTTCTTTACTCTTGGCTGGCTCTTTGCCCAGGGCGCCCTGATGGCAGCCTCACTGCGCGTGGTGGGTTTCCTTCCCGATGTCAACTGGGTTCTGCACCTGCCAGCTCTTGGCCTGGTGCTGGCCATGGGCTTCTTCAGCGCCGCCCTGCTGAAACGCTTCTCCGAGGAGCGTGAGCTTGTCTTCAAGGACCATCTGACCGGTCTGCTCAACCGCAGAGGGCTGGAGGTGAGCTCGGCAAGCGAACTGGAACGGGCCCAGCGTTTCGGCCTGCCGCTGTCCTTGCTGGCACTGGACGTGGACCATTTCAAACGCGTCAACGACACACATGGACACGATACCGGGGACCTGGTGCTGAAAGCACTTGCTGAGTGCCTGACGAGTAACTGCCGAGAGCTGGATCTGGTCGCCCGGGTGGGAGGTGAAGAGTTTGTGATCCTCTGCGTACAGACTGACCTCCGCGAGGCGCACCGGCTTGCCGAGCGTATCCGCGAGTCGGTGGCAGGCTTGCAGGTGGCAGGCGTCACGCTCACCATCAGTATCGGCGCCACTGCGATTGAGGCCACAGACAAAACCGTCTGGGACGCGCTGCTGAGGGCAGACCGCCTGCTCTATCAGGCCAAGCACCAGGGCCGCAACCGCACGGTGTCCGCGTAGATGATTGAGGAGATTCTGCAGGATGACCTGAGCCTGCTGGCAGTGCCGCTGTATCTGGCCGCCATCCTGCTGGAGGCCTGGCATGCGCGCCGCCATCAGTTAAACCGCTACCGCCTGAACGACACCCTCGCCTCGCTCTCCATGCTGCTGGCCTCAGCCGTGGTGGAGCTGCTTCCGCGGATCGTGGCGCTGCTTGTTTTCTTCCAGCTCTAC
>JBLRXF010000291.1:0-4237 GCA_047920875.1 Haliea sp.
CCTGGGGGTGCGCCTGGACGGTGACCCGCACGTTCTGGTCAACGGCCTTTCCACCCTTGCACTTGCGGGGCCGCAGCAACTTTCGTTCCTGGCCAACAGCAAGTATCTGGCCCAGCTGCAGCAGACCCGCGCTGCAGCCGTGATCCTGCGGCCGGAACAGGTGCAGCAGTGTCCGGTTGCGTCCCTCATAGCAGATAATCCCTACCTCACCTTCGCCCGGGCGACCGCACTGTTTGTCGCTGAGGAGCGCCCCGCCGCCGGTATACACCCCAGCGCCGTGGTGGCGCCCGATGCCCGCATTGACAGCAGTGCAGCGGTGGGTCCCCACGCTGTGATTGAAGCGGGAGCAACCCTGTGCGCGGGGGTTGTGGTCGGTGCCAGGGTCTATATCGGTGCTGGCTGCCAGGTCGGGGCAAACACCCGGCTTTACCCCGGTGCTGTGCTTTATCGCGGGGTCCAGCTCGGTGAGCACTGCGTTATTCACAGCAACGCCGTGCTCGGTGCTGACGGCTTCGGTTTTGCGCCCTCGCCGAGCGGCTGGGAAAAGATACATCAACTGGGCGGCGTGCGCATCGGCGACCGGGTCGAAGTGGGCGCCTGTACCACCATTGATCGCGGTGCCCTCGAAGACACAGTAATTGAAAATGGCGCCATCATCGACAATCTGGTGCAGATTGCCCACAACTGCCACATCGGAAAAAATACCGCGATAGCAGGTTGCACGGGGTTGGCTGGAAGCACGATTATAGGGGCGAATTGCACGCTGGCGGGCGGGGTGGGTGTCGTCGGCCACGTGGAAATCTGCGACAACGTACATATCACTGGCATGACCATGGTGACGAAGTCCATTACTGAACCGGGGTCCTATTCTTCCGGCACGCCCATGTCCCCCACGCGGGACTGGAAGCGCAGCGCGGTCCGCTTCAATCAGCTGGACAGCATTCAGAAGCGCCTTGCCGAACTGGAAAAACGACAACAGCAATGACCTTGGGAGACCCGCAGTTTGATCATGGACATCTCGGAAATACGCAAGCACCTGCCACACCGCTATCCTTTCCTGCTGGTAGACAGAGTGCTGGAACTCAATCTGGGCGAGTCCATTGTTGCCTGCAAGAACCTCAGCATCAACGAACCCTTCTTTAACGGCCACTTTCCGGAACAGCCGGTTTTTCCGGGTGTTTTACTGTTGGAGGCCATGGCTCAGGCCGCGGGTATTCTCGGCTTCAAGTCGATGAACAAGACCCCGGCAGACGGCTCCATGTACTATTTCGTCGGTGCCGACGACCTGCGCTTCAAGCGCCCCTGCGTGCCGGGGGATCAGGTCATGCTGCGGGCCAAAATCCTCTCCGACCGGCGCGGTATCTGGAAGTTTGAGGTCAGCTCCGACGTGGATGGCAAGCTGTGCGCATCCGCCACCATCCTCTGTGCCGACCGCTGAGCCATGATCCACAGTCACGCCATCGTTGACCCTTCCGCCCGCCTTGCCGACGATGTCGAAGTAGGGCCCTGGACCCTGATCGGGCCTGAGGTTGAAGTCGGCCCCGGCTGCAAGATCGAATCCCACGTGGTGATCAAGGGGCCGACCAAGATCGGGGCAGGTAACCACATCTATCAGTTCTCCACCATCGGCGAGGCCACCCCGGATCTCAAATACCGGGATGAGCCCACCTACCTGGTGATCGGCGACAACAACATTATCCGCGAGAACGTCACGATTCACCGCGGCACTGTGCAGGACCGCTCGGAAACCACGATCGGCAACAACAACCTGATCATGGCCTATGTACATATTGGCCACGATTCGGTGATTGGCAATCACACCATTCTGGTGAACAACACCGCTCTGGCAGGTCACGTCAAGGTGGGGGACTGGGCTATCCTCAGCGGCTATACCCTGGTGCACCAGTTCTGCAAGATCGGCGCTCACAGTTTCAGCGGCATGGGTACGGCGATTGGCAAGGACGTACCGGCCTACGTCACCGTCAGCGGTGCCCCGGCGGAAGCCAAAACCATCAACATCGAGGGCCTGCGCCGGCGCGGGTTTTCCTCGGAGGCCATCAGCCAGCTGCGGCGCGCGTTCAAGATTGTCTACCGGCAGGGCCTGACCCTGGAGCTGGCCATCCAGCGGCTGGAAACCATGCTCAGTGATACGCCGGAAGTGCAGGTCATGATCGATTCCATACGCGCTTCGGAGCGCGGTATCGTGCGCTAGTGGCCGGCCCTGGCCTCCGCGTTGGCGTGTTGGCGGGCGAAGCTTCCGGCGACATCCTGGGCTCCAGACTACTCGCTGCCCTGCGCAAGCGCTATCCGGAACTGCAGGTCGAGGGCATTGGTGGTCCTCTGATGCAGGCTCAGGGGCTGGACAGCCTGTTTCCCATGGAGCGCCTGTCGGTAATGGGATTTGTGGAGCCGCTCAAGCGGCTGCCGGAGCTGTTGCGTATCCGCAGCCGTGTCTATCAGCACTTTGTGGCCAACCCCCCGGACATTTTCATCGGCATAGACTCACCAGACTTCTGCCTGCGGCTGGAGTGGAAGCTGCGCCGGGCGGGGATCGCCACGGCGCACCTGGTCAGTCCTTCAGTCTGGGCCTGGCGCCGGGGTCGTATCCGCAAGATTGGGCGCGCTGTCGACCGCATGCTGTGCCTGTTCCCCTTTGAGACCGCCATTTATCAGCAGCACGCAATAGCTGCTGACTTTGTCGGTCATCCGCTGGCAGATGAAATTCCCGCGCAGATAGATCGTGCCGCCGCCCGAGCTGCGCTTGGGCTGCCAGCCGGGGGCCGCCTGCTGGCGCTGCTGCCCGGCAGTCGCGGCGGTGAGGTCAACCTGCTGGCGCCCCTGTTTCTGGCCGCCGCACAGCGCCTGGCGCGGGCCGATCCCGAACTCCACTTTGTCCTGCCTGCGGCCAGCGCCGAGCGCATGGCGCAGCTGCAGGCTCTGCTGCCCGGGTTTCAGGGGCTGCCCTTGACCCTGGTGCAGGGGCGCTCGCGGGAGGCCATGATGGCTGCGGACGCGGTGCTGCTGGCTTCAGGTACGGCGACGCTAGAGGCGCTGCTGGTGCAGTGTCCCATGGCGGTGGCCTATCGCATGTCGCCGCTGAGCTGGGCCCTGGTGTCGCGGCTGGTAAAGACCCCCTTTGCCGCGCTGCCCAATATTCTCGCGGGACGGGCGCTGGTACCCGAGTTGATTCAGGACGCTGTGACCGTTGATGCCCTGGTGGCCGCTGTGCAACCGCTGCTCTACAACTCCCACGTCACCCAGGAGCAGCGACAGGGCTTCGCCTTTGTCCATCAGGCACTGGCGCTGGGATTCGGTGAACGCTGTGCGGATGCCGTTGCCGCGGTGCTTGAGAACCGCCCCCATTAGCCTGTTGCCTGCCATCGATCGTCAGGCGCCTGGCCTGGCCGGGGTCGACGAGGTGGGTCGGGGCCCACTGGCGGGGGACGTGGTTGCCGCGGCAGTGATCCTGGATCCGGCCTGCCCGATTCCCGGACTGCGTGACTCGAAGAAACTCAGCCCGGCCCGCCGGGAGGCGCTGGCGGAACAGATCTGCGAGCAGGCCCTGGCCTGGGCCATCGCCCGCGCCTCGGTGTCGGAGATCGATACGCTCAACATCCTCCAGGCCTCCCTGCTGGCCATGCACCGGGCGGTGCAGGCGCTGGATCCGCAACCTGAGTGGGTGCTGGTGGATGGCAACCGATTGCCGCACTGGGCGTATCGCTCTGAGCCCGTCATCGGCGGTGATGACCGGGTGCCCGCCATCGCCGCAGCCTCCATCCTCGCCAAGGTGCAGCGGGACCGGGAGCTGGTGGCATTGGACGCCCAGTACCCCGGCTACGGCTTTGCCGCCCACAAAGGCTATCCGACAGCGGCCCATCTGCTGGCCCTGCGTACCCTCGGCGTGACGCCGGTGCACCGGCGCAGCTTTGCCCCGGTCAAAGCCCTGTTGCCGGGATCGTCTGCGGGGTAAACTGCCCAGATGACCGACTTCGTACATCTCAGGCTGCACACGGAATACTCCCTCGTCGACGGGCTGGTGCGCGTCAAGCCGCTGGTCGAGCGTGTCGCGGCGCTGGGTATGGCCGCGGTGGCCGTTACCGACGTCTGCAATTTCTACGCGCTGGTAAAGGTATACAAGGCTGCTTTCTCTGCCGGGGTGAAGCCCATCTTTGGGGTGGATTTGCGGATTCTGGACGAGGATGATCCCGAGCGCGCCTATCCGCTGTGCCTGCTGGCC
>JBLRXF010000292.1:0-4236 GCA_047920875.1 Haliea sp.
GCATCCACCGAATCGCTCCAGAGGGCAAGGCGGCCAAGCGCGTAGGGCATCACCTCGCCGGCAACGTGGCCGGCCTGCGCAAGCGCCTGCGGATAGGCGATGTCAGCGGAAAAATACAGATCAAAGGGTGCCCCATGTTCAATCTGGGCGCGAAAGCGGCCCGAGGAGCCGTAAATCACCTCGATCTGATCATCCGGGTGTGCCTGCTGAAAATGGGCGATGATCTCTGTCAGCGCGAAGCGCAGGTCCGCAGCGGCGGCGATGCGCAGGGCTTCGGCGGCATGGGCCTGTGCGCTTAGCCAGAACAGCAGCGCCACACGCAGCAACAGTGTGGCGACAGCAGCAGAGCGGTTCATCAACCAGGCTCACACTTTTTCAATGACCAGCACATCCTGAAAAAACGCCCCAGGGCGCTCCTTCCAGTTGCCGGGCATGATGTCCACCAGCCTCAGACCGCAGTCGGCGAGCAAATCATTCCAGGCTTTGCCGTTCACACCAATCGCCTGCTCAGGGATCTCGGCCCAGGCTGGGCAGCGCCAGCTCGCAGAACCATAGGCGGCCTGGTCAAAGACCCAGCGCTGGGGCGGAGTGCCGTGAAAACGCGAGGCCTGGCCGCTCTCACGGGGCAAGCTGCGCTGGTAGTCCTCATCGAGCAGGAACAGGGTGATCAGGGCGCGGCCACCGGAGCGCAGGACGCGGGCCAGCTCCGCGAGGTAAAAGCGTGCGTCCTCCTCGCGAAAGTGAGTCCAGACTGACAGAGCGGTAACCATATCGAAGCCCGCGTCCGGCAGCGGCCAGGGACGCGGTTCGGGAGTCTGGTCCGGCGCGTAAAAAGGGTTCACCGTATCCAGGTGCAAAAACTCGCAGCTGTCCGCAGAATAGTGCTCGCGGCAGAACGCGATCTGGCTGGCGGACACATCGATACCGGTATAGCGCCCGCGGCCAATGAACGGTTCGCAGGCGATGGCCAGCAAGCCCGAGCCGCAGCCCACGTCCAGCACCTGCAGGTCGTCCCGCCAGCCACACTGCTGCCCCACCAGGGTCTGAAATACGCCGACCACATGCGCCCACTCGGCATAGCTGACTTTGCCACCGCGACGCCTTGATTCCACAGGAATCAGCCGCAGGTTGCGGGTGCGCAATACCTGCTCCCGATCCAGAGGCAGATAGACAGCGTCAAGACAGGTGTAGGCCTCGTCGTCGCAGCCCCGCAGCAGCTCGCGCAGCCGGGCTTCCAGGCTCACGGCTGCTGCAGCCCCGCCAGCACCATGGAGGCGGCGCGAAACATGGCCCGGGCCTTGTTGTGGGTTTCTTTCCACTCCAAACGCGGCACGGAATCCGCGACCACGCCGGCACCCACCTGCACATAGAGCTTGCCGCCCTTGATCACCGCGGTGCGAATGGCGATCGCGGTATCCATCTCACCGGCCCAGGAAATGTAGCCCACGGCACCGCCGTAGACGCCGCGCTTCACCGGCTCCAGCTCGTCGATGATCTCCATCGCGCGGATCTTGGGCGCGCCGCTCAAGGTCCCCGCCGGCAGGGTTGCGCGCAGCACATCCATGGCAGACTTGCCCACCTGCAGCTGGCCGCAGACATTGGAGACAATGTGCATGACGTGGGAATAGCGCTCCACGGCCATCTGGTCCGACACCTGCACAGTGCCGGTTTTGGCGATGCGGCCAATATCGTTGCGGCCGAGATCGATCAGCATCAGGTGCTCGGCGATCTCCTTCGGGTCCGCCAGCAGCTCTGCCTCCAGCGCCTGGTCCTCGGCCTCGGTATGGCCGCGGCGGCGAGTGCCCGCCAGCGGCCGCACCGTCACCTCGCCCTGCTGCAGGCGAGCGAGAATTTCCGGCGAGGAGCCGACAATGTGGAAATCCCCCAGATCCAGGTAGTACATGTAGGGCGAAGGATTGAGATTGCGCAGGGCGCGGTACAGGTTCAGCGGCGGCGCCTCGAAGGGCACCATCATGCGCTGGGAGGGCACCACCTGCATCACGTCCCCGGCCAGCACGTAATCCTTGATGCGGTTCACCGCCTCGGCAAACTGCGCCTCCGTGAAATGGGAGCTGGCGCTGCTTTCCAGCGCATCGGAGTCGGCGCCGTGCAGGGCCACCTCCGGCAGGGGCGGCATCGGCTCCCGCAGCTTGTCAGCCAGCGTCCTCAGGCGCACGCGGGCCTGCTCCAGCGCCCCGGTTTGGGCCGGGTCGGCATTGACGATAATGCGGATGGTGCCGGAGAGGTTGTCGAACACCAGCACTTCTTCCGACAGCATCAGCAGAATATCCGGATTGCCCAGCTCATCCGGCGGCGCGCCTCCCTTCAGCTTCGGCTCCACATAGCGCACGCTGTCGTAGCCAAAATAGCCGACCAGGCCGCCGTGGAACACGGGCAGGTCCGGCTGCGGACTCACCCGGAAGCGGTGCTGAAAGGCCTCGACAAAGGCCAGCGGGTCCTCGACGTCGCGAGACTCGGTAACCTCGCCATCGACAAGGATATCCACCCGATAGCCATTGACCTGCAGCAGGGTGCGACAGGGCAGGCCGATAATGGAATAGCGCCCCCACTTCTCGCCGCCCTGCACCGACTCGAAAAAGTAGGAGTACGGGCCTTCCGCCAGTTTGCGATAAGCGCTGATGGGGGTTTCCAGATCAGCCAGTACTTCCATACTGACCGGGATACGGTTGTAACCCTGCGCTGCCTGAGCGGCAAATTCGTCTGCTTGCATCAGCGGCTGCTCAGCTGGGCCAGGGCACTTCGCATATCGCTGATCACAGCGGCGTAGTCCGGCTGATTGAAAATCGCCGAGCCGGCAACAAAGGTGTCGGCACCGGCCTGGGCAATCTCGGCAATGTTCTTCCCTGACACGCCGCCATCGACCTCCAGGCGGATCGGGTAGCCCGAAGCGTCGATCAGGGCCCGGGCCTCGCGCAGCTTGTCCAGGGTGGAGGGGATGAAAGACTGGCCGCCAAAGCCGGGGTTCACCGACATCAGCAGCACCACGTCCACCTTGTCCAGCACGTATTTGAGCGCGTCCAGGCCGACGTGGGGATTGAACACCAGGCCGCTCTTGCAGCCGGCTTCGCGGATCATCTGCAGGGAGCGGTCAACGTGGGTAGAGGCGTCGGGGTGGAAGGTAATCCAGCTGGCGCCGGCTTCGGCGAAGTCGCCGATCAGGCGGTCTACCGGGGACACCATCAGGTGCACGTCAATCGGGGCCGTAACCCCGTGCTTGCGCAGGGCCTTGCAGACCATCGGACCGATGGTGAGGTTGGGGACGTAGTGGTTGTCCATGACATCGAAGTGCACCACGTCCGCACCCGCGGCCAGCACCTGGTCGACTTCTTCGCCAAGGCGGGCAAAATCCGCCGACAGAATGGACGGTGCGATAAGGTAGTCGGTCACGGTGGGGCTCCGGTGGCAGAGAAAGCCGACATTCTAGCCGCTATGCACCGCGGCTTCATCCCGAAATTCCACCGCGCGGGCCTATCGCCCGCAGAGCGGGCTCCTACAATGGGGGTGCCTTGTGGGAGCTCGCTCCGCGAGCGATCGGGCCCATCGCCCGCAGAGCGGGCTCCTACAATGGGGGTGCCTTGTGGGAGCTCGCTCCGCGAGCGATCGGGCCTATCGCCCGCAGAGCGGGCTCCTACAATGGAGGGGGCGAGAGCAACGCGTTGAGATCGCGCAGCCGCTGCGGGGTGCCCACATCGGTCCAGGCGCCACTGAAGTGCTCCCCGGAAACGCGCCCTTCGGCGATGGCCGCATCCAGCAGCGGCCGCAGGGGCAGCTTGCCCGGCGTCATGCCGGCGAAAAAGTCGGCGGTGTAGACGCCGATTCCCGCATAGGTCAGGCCAGGGGTACCGGCCGGGCGGGCGCTTAGCTCACCCCCGGCGCGGATACAGAAATCGCCCTCGGGGTGCTGCGGCGGATTGTCGACCAACACCAGATGAGCAGACCCCGCAGGCAAGCTGCGCTGCGGCAACAGCCGCTCCAGAGGAAAGTCGGTCCAGACGTCGCCGTTGACCACCAGAAACGGCGCCTCGCCGAGCAAGCCCAGGGCGCGGTGAATGCCACCGGCGGTTTCCAGCGGCTCCGCTTCCAGGGAATACTCAATACGCACCCCCCAGCGGCTGCCGTCACCACACCAGTCGATGATCTGCTGGGCCAGGTGGGAGACGTTGATCACCAGCTCGCGCAGGCCGAGTGCTGCCAGGGCTTCAATGTGCCAGGCAA
>JBLRXF010000293.1:0-4225 GCA_047920875.1 Haliea sp.
GTTGATATACGGGTCCAGCTTGAGCAGCGTGACCTTGATGCCGCGCGCCTCCAGGATGGCTGCCAGCGACGCCGCCGCAATCCCTTTGCCCAGAGAGGAAACCACACCACCGGTGACGAAGACATATCGCGTCATGAAAAGCCTTTATGTACGCTGTGAACATGGACACCCAGGACCCGCGCAAAACGACCGACGAGCTGCTGACGGAGCGCGCGTTTCCTGCGAAAAGATGGGAAATCAGGGTAGCAGAAAGGGACTCTCAGCTCAATCCGCGGAAGCGGGGATATTTCGCCGCCAGAGGGGCCGCCAGGCTTGATCACCACCCACGCCCGCAGTCCGTGGGGAGACGCACAGCCAGAGGTCGGCGACGGCCACCAGCTCATCCTGCAGGTACAGCAGGGGCAGGCGGTCACGCCACCAGGGCGGCACGCCGGCCTCCTGCAGCAGCTTTTTGAGCCGCTGACTGTGTGCTCTGCCCAGCGGCTGGCAGCGCTCGCCGCCGCTGCGAGTGCGCACTGCCAGGACTTCCCCCGGGTGCAACACAATACCCGCCTCCCGGCTCGCCGGTATCAACTCCAGTCTGCCTGCCCCGGGCAGTTCAAGGTGAGAATCGGGGCTTAGTGTAGCAGCCATCCCATCGCCATCTGTCTCACTGGCGGGCAGCAGATAGATCCCGTCGCCAAAACGCCGCAGGCGCTGGCCGCTCCAGGCCATTTCAGGGCTTCCGCTCCCGCCCTGCAACTGCCGCAAAAACTCCAGCAGCTGCGCCCGCGGCGGCGCCGGCAGGCCAAAATCAAGCAGCCACTGCTCCAGCACCAGCCAGTTCGCACCCGCTGGATCATGCAGCACGCTGGCGACCGGAATGCCCGGGTCTCCCAGCCGTGTGACAAGGGCTGGCGGTGTTGGCAGCAGCTGCTCCAGCGCCGCTGCCGCGGAACCCAGCTGCAGCGCCGAACGCTCCAGGCTGCGGCGGTAGCCAGGCCAGCGCCGGGCCAATAGCGGCAGTACCTCGTGGCGCAGATAATTTCTATCGAACCGCGTATCCGCATTGGAGGGATCATCAATCCACTGCAGCCCATGGAAGCGCGCGTAGTCCTCCAGCGCCGCGCGCGGCCAGGTCAGCAGGGGGCGGGACAGCTGGCCCGCCCCCAATGGCCGCAGCGCCGGCATACCCTGAAGGCCACGCAGGCCCGCACCACGCAGCCAGCGCAGCAGCAGTGTCTCTACCTGGTCATCCTGGTGATGAGCAAAGAACAGGATATCGTCCTCCCCCAGCATGGCCGCCAGAGTCTCGTAGCGTGCCTCGCGGGCCGCCGCCTCGATACCGCGGCCATGGGCAGCTACCGCCACCCTGCGCAGCAGCAGAGGCACGCCGAGGGCAGCGCAAACGCGCTCGCTATGGCGCTCCCAGGCCGATGCCTCTGGCTGCAGATTGTGGTTGACGTGCACAGCGGTGAGAGCAGGAGCGCCTGGACAGGCACAGCGGTACCCGTGCAGAAGGTGCAGCAGGACGGTGGAATCGAGGCCGCCACTGAAAGCCAGCAGCCAGCGACTGGCGGCGGCGTGACGGTGCAGCAAAGGCGCGAGGGCTGCGGCGTCGAGCGTCATTGAGCCGCCCGCCGGCGGTCTGTGCTCAGTTGCCGTAGGACATCAGACGCTGGTAACGCTGCTCAAGCATATCCTCCAGAGGGATCCGCTCCAGCCGCTCCAGCTGTTTAAGCAGGTGTGCCTGGATGCGTTCGGCCATCTGCTCGACGTTGCGATGGGCGCCGCCCATGGGTTCGGGAATGGTGGCGTCGACGATGCCCAGCTCCTGCAGGACCTTTGAAGTTACCCCCATCGCGGCCGCCGCATCTGGCGCATGGGCAGTGCTCTTCCAGATGATGTTGGCGCAGCCTTCCGGAGAAATCACGAAATAGGTGGCGTACTGGAGCATGGCCAGGTGATCACCGACACCGATGCCCAGCGCGCCGCCGGAGCTGCCCTCGCCGATGACCACGCAAATGACCGGCGTCGCCAGACGCGACATCACCGCAAGATTCTGGGCGATGGCTTCGCTGATGCCGCGCTCCTCGGAATCTATACCCGGGTAGGCTCCGGGCGTATCAATCAGAGTAATGACCGGCATCCGGAAGCGCTCAGCCAGCTGCATCAGGCGCAGGGCCTTGCGATAGCCCTCGGGCTTGGGCATGCCGAAGTTGCGCAGCACCTTGTCCTTCACCGCCCGCCCCTTCTCCTGACCGATTACCATGACAGGACGGCCGCAGAGACGTGCCGTGCCGCCGACAATGGCGCGATCGTCACCGAAATGGCGGTCACCGTGCAGCTCGTCAAAGTCAGTGAAAACCCGGTTGATGTAGTCAAGGGTGTAGGGGCGCCGGGGATGCCGAGCCACCTTTACGATATCCCAGGCGCTCAGGTTGGAGTAGATTTTCTCGGTCAGCTTGGCGCTTTTCTCCCGCAGGGTGCGGATTTCTTCGCTGATATTGATATCCGCGTCCGTTCCCACCAGCTGTAGCTCTTCGATCTTGACTTCAAGCTCGGCGATGGGCTGTTCAAAATCAAGGTAGTTGGGGTTCATGCAAACTCTGGCTCAGCGATGGTTGTCGGCGCGACAGTGTACAAAATTAATGCCGCAGGCACCAATCAGTAGCAGTCGGCGAGAAGAGCAGCAGCCTGCCGCAGTCGCGTCCAGTCGGACTCCCCTCAGCCGCCAACCAGGCTGATCATCACGCCTGCCGCAACCGCAGAACCGACCACGCCGGCCACATTGGGTCCCATGGCGTGCATGAGCAAGTAATTGTGGGGATTGGCTTCCAGCCCGACCTTGTTGCTGACCCGGGCCGCCATGGGCACCGCCGAAACCCCTGCGGAGCCGATCAATGGGTTGAGCGGGTTGCTGCCGAACCTGTTCATGAGTTTGGCGATCAAGACCCCCGACGCGGTACCGATAGCGAATGCGACAATGCCCAGGCCCATGATGCCCAGAGTGTTGATCTCGAGAAACTTGTCCGCCACCAGCTTGGAACCGACCGAAAGACCGAGGAATATCGTCGTGATGTTGATCAGTGCATTCTGCGCCGTGTCACTCAGGCGGCCGACGACACCGCACTCTTTCATCAGGTTGCCAAAACAGAACATGCCCAACAGCGGCGCCGCCGCCGGCAGCAGCAGCGCCACAAGGATCAGCAGCACCAGCGGAAACACGATCTTCTCCCGCCGTGACACGACGCGCAGCTGGGTCATCACAATTTCGCGCTCGGCCTGGGTCGTCAGGGCACGCATGATGGGCGGCTGAATCAGCGGCACAAGCGCCATGTAGGAGTAGGCCGCAACGGCGATAGGGCCCAGCAGGTCCGGCGCCAGAACACTCGCGACATAAATTGCGGTGGGGCCGTCAGCGCCGCCAATGATGCCTATCGCTGCCGCATCGGCGAGGCTGAAATCCATAATGCCGAGTGAAGTCAGACCCACTGCGCCCAGCACCGTGGCAAAGATCCCGAACTGGGCTGCGGCCCCCAGGAACAGGGTGCGCGGATTGGCGAGCAGAGGGCCAAAATCCGTCATCGCCCCCACACCCATGAAAATCACCAGCGGAGCCACCCCACTGGCAATCGCCACGACATAGAAGTTGTAGAGCATGCCGTTGCGATAACCCGCCTGCTCCGCAATCCGGGTCGCGACAACTTGCTGCGATAAATCGGCCGTGGCAAGTGTATCCAGCAGGGCTCTGGCATCGGTGACAGCGCTGCTGCCGAGCGCCGCCGCAATCTCCATGAGCACCGCGGGATCGGCGCCGTACAACGCATTCTCCGCAGCCGAGTACGCCAGCCCCGCTCCGGGAATATTGGCCATGATGCCACCAAAGCCGATCGGTACCAGCAGCAGGGGCTCAAAGCCCTTGCGAATCGCCAGGAACAGCAGGGCAATCCCGATCAGGATCATGACCGCCTGACCGGGCTCGAACTGGGCCAGGCCGGTGGACTCCCACAGCCGCAACAGATTGTCCATGGGCGTCAATCCAGCATGATCAGGGGGTCGCCAACGACAACGGTGTCGCCGGCCTTGACCTCAACGCTGACAACCCTGCCGTCCCTGGGCGAGCGCACTTCGGTCTCCATTTTCATGGCCTCGAGCAGGACGATCACCTGCCCAGACTTTACGGTATCGCCGGGTCTCACGTTTACCTTGAAAATATTGCCCGCCAGGGGCGCCGGCAGCGGCT
>JBLRXF010000294.1:0-4221 GCA_047920875.1 Haliea sp.
GCTGCTGGGAATGGCCTTTACCGATCCGCGGGAGCAGCTGGGGCTGGTCGCCCTGTGGGCGGTGCTGGCGGCGTTTGGGTCTGCCACCCAGGATGTTGCGATCGATGCCTACCGGGTGGAGGCCGAGGCCAAGCACCGTCAGGGCGCGATGGCAGCAACCTATGTGGCGGGGTATCGGGTGGCGATTCTGGCGGCGGGGGCGGGGGCGCTGCACCTGGCGAATCTGGACAGCTGGTCTACCGCCTACGCGGTGATGGGGCTGCTGATGGCGGTGGGCGTGGTGACGACCCTGGTGATTGCCGAGCCTGCGGTGACGGTAAGCCAGAGCACCGTGCAGCTGGAGCAGCGGGTCACCGATTATCTCGCCAGCACCGCGCACCGGGGCTGGCGGCGGGACACACAGGCCTGGCTGATCAGCGCCGTGGTCTGCCCCTTTGCGGATTTTTTCCAGCGCTATGGCCGCGCCTCGCTGCTGATTCTGGCGTTTATCGCCACCTTCCGCCTGACCGATATTTTCATGGGTGTGATGGCCAACCCGTTCTACCTGGACCTGGGCTTCAGCAAGGCGCAAATAGCCAACATCGCTGCGGCCTTTGGCCTGGGCATGACCCTGCTGGGTGCCGCGGTGGGAGGGCTGCTGGTGGCCCGCTTTGGTATCGCCCGGATTCTCTTGCTGACGGCGTTCATGGCGCCGCTGACCAACCTGGCCTTTGCCTGGCTGGCGTTTATCGGCCCGCAAACCTACGGCCTGGTGCTGGCAATCATTGCCGACAACATTTCTGGCGGGCTGGCGATCTCGGTGTTCATCGCCTACCTGTCCAGCCTGACCAACACGGCCTACACCGCGACCCAGTACGCGCTGTTCAGTTCGCTGATGACGCTGCCAGGACAGTTTCTGGGGGGATTCACCGGCATGCTGGCAGAGTCCTTGGGCTGGGTGCCGTTCTTCTTCATTACCGCCGGCACCGGGCTGCCGGCGATCATCCTGGCCTTCATTCTGCTGCGGGTGGCGCGGCCGGGATAGGGCGACGGCGGCAGCCTGCACGAACGCGTGGCGGCAGGCGCCCGGGCCCCCGGGGAATGGCAGTGGCAGAACCTCGCGGTGGTGCTGGATTCGCCGCTGGCGGCCGACCTCACCGCAGGCTACAGCCGCAATGCTTGCAGCCTGATCGCCACGAAGTTACACTTCAAAGTGTAACTTTGGAGGGAAGCTGTTATGGAAGCCACCACAAAAGACTTGCGTCTGCACACACGCGAACTGATCGCCGCCACCGAACGAGGAGAGGAGGTGATCATCACCTTTCGTGGCAAGCCCCGGGCAATGCTCACCCCGGTCAGACCAGAAGGCGGCCGCGTCAGTGGCCGCAACCCGTTGTTTGGCCTCTGGGTGGATGATGACAGGCACGCCAGTGTAGACGAGCAGGTGCGGGCGCTGCGCAAACCCCGGTCATTCACGTGATGTTGATCGACACCGATGTCCTCATTTGGAACATGCGTGGCAACGAACGCGCGGCGGAACTACTGGACGGTGCCGTTGGCTTCACGCTGTCCGCAGTAACGTATATGGAACTGGTGCAGGGGGCACGGGACAAAGCGGAGCTCCGCGCCCTGCGCCGCGCGCTACAGTTCTGGCAGGCCACCTTGCGGCCACTGGATGATGAAATTTCCAACCGCGCGATGTACCTGATAGAGACCTATGCGCTCAGCCACGGCCTGCAAATGGCTGATGCGCTGATCGCCGCCACCGCGATCTCCCTGGGCGATATCCTGGTTACCGGCAATGACAAGCACTACCGCATGATCGATGGCCTGGAGATCGAAGTGTTCAGGCCTTGATCCGCAAGCGCGGTGCTCACACCCCCTTCACGAAGCTAATTAAAGTGGACCTGACCCTTTAACTAAAGTGGACCTGACCCTTTATTTTTCACCCAATTAAAGTGGACCTGACCCTTTAAAAAAACTCCCAAAGTGGACCTGACCCTTTATTTTTCACCCAATCTGACCAGGAGCTTTATCCGGGTTTTAGGCGGAAGTCATACTGGAACTCCACAGGCCCACTCGGGAGTTCGCCATGCCACGTCAACCTCGCCTGGAGTTGCCAGGATACCCGCACCATGTTGTCCAGCGCGGCGTCAATCGAGAGACAGTGTTTTTTGACCCGGACTGCCGTCTGGCCTATCTCAGCTTGCTAAGGCACTACGCGGGGATGTATCGGGTGTCGGTTCACGCCTGGTGCCAGATGACCAACCACGTTCATTTGCTGCTAACGCCCAACCTGGAGGGCGCGCTCGGCAAGCTTATGCAAAATCTCAATCGCGACTATGCGCAGCTGGTGAATCGCCGGTTTGAACGCACCGGAGCGCTGTGGGCCGGGCGTTACAGGTCGAATATCGTCGCTACAGATCGCTATCTGTTTGCCTGCATGTCTTATATCGAGTTCAACCCCGTGCGCGCGGGTATGGTCGCTCAGCCTGGCGATTGGCCCTGGTCGTCGTGGCACACAAATGCCGGCGAGCGCTCATCCTTGGTTGTAGTTCCGCGGAAAGAGTATCTGGAACTGGGGGATACCCCCGCTTCCCGGCGGCAGCGCTATCGAGCCCTTGTCGCGCAGCAGCTGCCAGAGTCGACGCTGCATGCGCTGCGCCGCGCGGCTACCCAGAACCGTGCCGTTGGTAGCGAGGAGTTTCTGGAACGTCTGAGCAAGCTGGCTGGCAGGGAGCTCACGCCGCGGATGAAGGGCCGCCCGCAGCTGCAGGGGCCGCGCTGAAAATAAAGGGTCAGGTCCATTTTAATCACCCAAAAATGGACCTGACCCTTTATTTTTCCCCTGGCGCACGCCCTCAAGGAAGGTATGGGTGCTGGTTTCAAGCAGCGAATAGACATCCGCCTGCGGCAAAAATCGCTCTATGTGGCCATGCATGGCAATACCGCTCAAACCGTGCGCCATGCCCCAAAGTTTGATGGCAAGCGTGAGGGCATCGACATCTTCCCGATCATTTTGGTCACACCATTGCCGCACCACATTCACCAGAACATAGAAGCCTGAGCTACTGAGTTCACTGCCATCATCGTGGCGGCTGCGCCCGGCAAGATCTCCCCACATCAAGGCATAAAACTGCGGATGCCCGGTGACAAAGCCGATATAGGCCTGGCCCAGCGCGACAATGGTAGAGATGGCGCCGGGCTCACTCTCACTTGCAACCGCCTCCATCTCACGGGCAAGGGCGAAAAACGCGAACTCGACTACCGCCTCCAGAATGGCAGACTTGTCCTTGAAATGACGGTAGGGCGCCGCACTGCTGACGCCAGCCCTGCGTGCGGCATCAACCATGGCGAAATCGGTGCTCCCGCTTTCCTCTATCAGCTCCGCCGCCGCAATGATCAACGCATTGCGGAGATCCCCATGATGATAGCTCCGCGACTGCCTGGATTTGCTCACACTCCCTGCTCCGGTTCACCCAAAAATAAAGGGTCAGGTCCATTTTCGGGTTTATCCACCGCGCCCGAAAATAAAGGGTCAGGTCCATTTTTCAGCCGCCCGCGCCGAAAATAAAGGGTCAGGTCCATTTTGGCGCCGCCGGGGCGCAGCAGGAGGAAGAGCTGGGGCACGAGGAAGAAGGACACGACGGTGGAGAGCAGGACGCCGCCGGCGATGGCCATGGCGAAGGGCGGCCAGAACTGGCTGCCTTCGAGGATCAGGGGCAGGAAGCCGCCGAAGGTGGTGATGGTGGTGGAGACGATGTGGCGGCTGGAATCCATCACCACAGTGCGGATGTTGAGCAAGCCGCCGGCCATGGCGCCCGGGTCCAGCTGCAGGGCAGTCATGATGATGATCGCCGCGTTGATCGACACACCGATGGAGCCGATCACCCCGATCACCGCCTGAACCCCGAAGGGGTACTGGAAAATCGCCAGCGACAGCAGGCTGAGCCCGGTGGAGCAGACGCACACCAGCACCGCCACCATGGACAGGCGCCAGGAGTTGAAGGTCAGCACAATCGTCGCTACCAGCAGGGCGATAATCATCCCCATCGGCGCCATAATCTTTTCCACCACGCCCGCGCGCTCGTCGCTGTCGCCACCAAAGCCGTAGCGGTAGCCCTCCGGCAGCGGAATGGGGTTTGCCTCCAGGTCTGCGCGCAGCCGGTTCAGAGCCTCCTCGGGCAGCACACCGCGGGTCAGGTAGGCCTGCACGGTGTTGGTGCGCTCGCCGCGGGTGCG
>JBLRXF010000295.1:0-4211 GCA_047920875.1 Haliea sp.
TGGGTTTGCCCGAAGTGTGCCGCGGCCTGGTTGCGGGCTCCGGAGGTTTGGTGCGGCTGCCCCAGCGGATTCCGCGGGCAATTGCCTTGGAATACGCCCTGACAGGAGCGCGATTGCCGGCCCGGGAGGCGCACGGCTGGGGGCTGGTGAACCGCTTGACAGCACCCGGCGAGGCGCTGGCGGGTGCACTCGCACTGGCGGACACCATCTGCGCCAATGGCCCGCTGGCTGTGGCCATGACCAAGCGGATTGTCACGGAATCGCCCACCTGGCCCCCAGCTGAGCTGTGGGCTCGGCAAGCACCATTGGTGGATGCAGTGCTGGCCTCGGAAGATGCGCGCGAGGGCTCGCTTGCCTTTGCAGAGAAACGGTTGCCAGTCTGGCGCGGACGTTGAGCAGGCCCTGGTGTTGCAAACATCAATAAGGCAATAAAGGAGGGGCGCGTGGAGAATGTGGCAGTAGTCGGTGGCGGTACCATGGGAACGGGTATCGTCTATACCGCGGCTCTGGCAGGGGTCGAGGTCTGGGTGGTTGAGCCTGATGACGGCCGTGCAGGCGTTATGCACAAGAGCATTGATGATGCAGCAGCGGGCGGCGTGCGCCGTGGCAAGCTGGATCCAGCGCAGGCTGCGGCGCTCATAGCCAGGATACGCCGGCTCGCGACAGTGGCGGAGTTGCCCGAGGGGCTGGATCTGGTCGTGGAGACGGTGCCCGAGCGTCTGGAACTGAAGCATGGGGTTCTCGCCGGGATCGCACAGAAATACCCGGACATTATCGCCAGCAATACCAGTGCCCTGTCCATCGACAAGCTCGCCGAGGTGGTGCCGTTTCCGGAGCGGTTCCTGGGCATGCATTTCTTCAATCCGGTATGGTCGATTCGCCTGGTGGAGCTGGTTCGTGGGCGGGAGACCAGTGAAGCGACTCTGGAGGCGGCCCGAGCGTTTGCACGACAGCTGGGTAAGGAGTCCCTGACGGTGATGGATGTGCCCGGCTTTGCCACCAGCCGCCTGGACCTGATTGCAAGCCTTGAAGCCATGAGGATGCTGGAGAGTGGTGTTGCCAGCGCCGAGGACATTGATCGCGCTGCCGTGCTTGCCTACCAGCATCCCGTCGGACCCCTGCGCCTGAGCGACATAGTCGGCCTTGATGTTCGCCTCGATATCGCCCGGACTCTGGAGTCGGCGCACGGTCCTCGGTTCTCGCCACCGCAGATCCTCATTGACATGGTGGCGAGGGGGGAGCTGGGGCAAAAGTCCGGTCGGGGGTTCTTTGCCTGGCAGGCATGACTGAATTGCCCTCATAAAAAATCAACACATATGTTGAATCAGTTTTCACGTTGACGTATATTCATTGACAGTGAATCGTAAATGACTTACCCAGGGGACTCACATGAGCACTGACAACATCTTCTTCTCGCCGCTGGTGGACACCGCGGAACACCATGCGGCCCTACGCGAGAGCGTCGCCAGGCTGGTGGGCGGATTTGGTCGTCGTTACTACCAGGAAGTGGTTGCTGCTGGAGAGCCCCCGACTCAATTGTGGAGCGCGTTGGCGGAAGCCGGCTTCCTCGGTGCGCATATTTCTGAGGCGTACGGTGGCAGTGGCGGTGGACTGGCGGATCTCAACGTAATCATCGAGGAAACCGCGGCTCAGGGCTGCCCTCTGCTGTTTCTGGTCATCCAGTCTATATGTGCGCCGATTCTGGAGCGCTACGCCACCCAGGCGATCAAGGACGAGTGGTTGCCGGCGCTGGCGGCGGGGACTAAGAAAATGGCATTTGCTATCACCGAACCCAATGCCGGATCCAACACTCACAAGGTTGCCACCACGGCGAAATCCACTGGCAGCGGCTTTACCCTCTCTGGTACCAAGTACTGGACGTCCGGCGTTGACGAGGCTGAGGCCATGCTGGTTGTGGCGCGCAATGGCGATGAGCCACAGTCTGAGCGGTCCTCCCTGTCGCTGTTTATCGTGCCGACAGACGCACCCGGTATCACACTGAACAAAATACCGGCAGCGCTGATGACACCGGAAAACCAGTTCATGGTGTTCTTTGATGATGTCCAGCTGCCGCGGGAAGCGTTGGTTGGCGAACCCGGGGCAGGGCTCAAGCAAGTGTTTGTGGGCCTCAACCCCGAGCGTGTTTCAGCCGCAGGCATCAACAACGGTATCGCACGCTACGCGTTGAGCAAGGGATCCCAGTATGCCAGGGAGCGCAGCGTCTGGAAGACCACTATTGGCGCCCACCAGGGCGTATCGCACCCGCTGGCCGAGGCCTACATCAATGTCCAGGCGGCTCGCCTTCTCACCGCCCGCGCGGCGCAATTGTTTGACGCCGGTGAAGATGCGGCCGAGGCTGCGAACATGGCCAAGTTCTGCGCCGCAGAATCATCATTGAAGGCGCTGGACCAGGCCATGCAGGTTCATGGCGGCAACGGCCTGTCCTACGAATACGGTCTGGCTGACCTGTGGTTTATCGCGCGTCTGCATAAAACGGCGCCTGTCAGCCGGGAAATGATCCTGAATTACGTGGCTCAACACAGTCTTGGTCTGGAAAAGAGTTACTGATTATCTCGCTTCGCGTCTGGGAGGCTGCCATGGATGTAAATCTCGCCGATACGCTGCGCGAATTTGCCTTGCAGCGGGCAGAAGCGCCTTGCCTCAGCCATGCTGAAGAAACCCTCAGTTACGGGCAGTTGCATACGCGCAGCAGTCAGCTCGCGAATGCCCTGCTGGACCGGGGTCTGGTCGCAGGCGATCGAGTTGCCATACTTGCGCGCAATGCCCCCGTGTTCTACGAGCTGGTTTTCGCCTGCGCCAAGGCCGGGCTGATCATGCTGCCGATAAACTGGCGCCTGTCGCCACGGGAGCTGGACGACATCCTGGCTGATGCAGCGCCCGGACTGGTGCTGGCGCACTCGGAGTTCGCCGGAAATCTTTCGGATGCTGGCCGGGTGATCCTTCTGGATGACGACTTCACCGCCTGGAGGGGTGCGGCTTCCAGGATCGACCCGGGCGCGCACACCGCCATGGCCGATCCGGTGCTGTTGCTGTACACCTCGGGCACGACCGGGCGCGCGAAGGGTGTCATGATTTCCCATCGCAACCTGAGTTTTACCAGCCGTATGGCCCGGGAGATCTGGGGTTTTGGTCCTGACAGTGTCAATCTGGTGGCCGGGCCGCTGTTCCATATCGGTGGCATAGGCTACGGCATGATGGCGCTCACCCAGGGTGGACACACAGTGTTGTTGCCGCAGCCCGCACCCGGCCCCGCGCTGGCAGCAATGGTGCGCTACCGGGTCACCCACGCTTTTCTGGTGCCCGCGGTGATTCAGAGCCTGGTCGAGGCGGAATCCGTCGACAGCATGGATTTATCCAGCCTGCAACTCATTGCCTACGGTGCATCGCCAATCAGCGAGACGCTGCTGCTGCGGGCATTGAAAGTGTTCGGCTGCGGCTTCAGCCACGCCTACGGCTTGACAGAAACCTCGGGTACCGTGATCACGCTGCCGCCGGAGGCGCACGATCCCGGCGGCAAGAACGCGGGCCGTCTGCGGTCCTGTGGCCAGCCGGTTCCCTGGGCAGAGGTTGACCTCTTCGACCCCCTGACGGACCGCCCCGTGCGCGATGGAGAGGTGGGGGAAATACGCGTTCGCTCCGGCATGAACATGGTCGGTTACTGGCGCAACCAGGAAGAGACCCAGGCGGCCTTTGCGCCGGATGGCTGGCTGCGGACGGGAGATGCAGCCTGGCGTGACGCTGACGGCTACTACTACATTCATGACAGGTTCAAAGACATGATTGTCTCCGGCGGCGAAAACATCTATCCGACCGAGGTCGAGAACATTCTCTATGAGCATCCTGACGTGGTCGCCGCCGCGGTGATTGGTGTTCCACACGAGCGCTGGGGTGAAACGCCGAAGGCAGTGGTGGTGCTGCGTCCGGACAGTCCTGTCGACGAGAAACAGCTGATTGCTTTCGCCCGCCAGCGACTGGCCCATTACAAGTGCCCGACCTCAGTTGAGTTTCTGCAGGATATGCCGCGAAGCGCCTCCGGCAAGATACTGAAACGGGAGCTGCGGTTGCTGCAATGGCCGGCAAGGAAGAAGACCCCGTGAGCGCAACAGACGAATCCACCTCATCAAACCTGCCGACCATTCACCCATTGGCTGCGCTACTGCGTGGTTTTGCCGTGGACTTTATCACCGGAC
>JBLRXF010000296.1:0-4210 GCA_047920875.1 Haliea sp.
GGGGCTTGCGGGGGATATTGGGGCGACAAAATGGATTTCAAGGGGGTTTTTGGCACTCTTGTTAAAAGAGTGCCAAAAACTTCAGTCGTCCAGACGACGGTACTCGCCTTCCAGGGTGGTGGGGCCGGCATTGTCGCGCTCGGGACGGAATGGCTCCGGCTGAGGACCGCCAAACCAGCGCTGCAGCTTGCGCCGCAGCGGGCCCACCAGCACCAGCAGCGCCGCAAAGTCAGAGATCATCCCGGGGACGATAAGCAACAGCCCGGCCAGCCCCACCGCCATGTCGTCCAGCAGCAGTTGCGGGCCCAGCACTGCGCCCTGCTGGGCCTCGCGCAGGCGCTGAAACATGCCCTGCCCCTGGCGCCGCAGCAGCCACATACCCAGCACCGCGGTGAGCAGGACGTAGCCCAGGGCGGTCAGGGCACTGGTTTCCACGCCCAGCTGGATGAGGGTGAACAGTTCCAGCCAGGGCAGCAGGATGATGATGTAGCGCATAGTAGGCCTCCGTTTTCCCAGTATGCGGGCGCTTCGAACGATTGCAATGGTGATCTCCAACAGGATCCGCGCAGAACTGAACGACAGGCTTGCCAGTGGCAAGTAAAACCCCGACCATGGTGCGGAAAGAAGCAAAGACGATGGAGACCACCGGCGAAGGGCCGCACCGCGATGGATACCCAAACAGCATGCCGATAGCATTACTGAAAACCCCGGACGTCGCTGCGCGGAGCCGGGAAGAAGACAACAGCAGACTCAGCCAGCGCATTACTGAAGGGCGCTCCCTGGGTTTCAGACCCGCCAGGCCGATGTCGGTTGAATCACCGCCCAACGCAGCGGGGCAAGACGACGCCGCGCTACCGGAAATTCATGCCTCGGCGCTGGATGCTGGCTGTTTAAGGGCGGCAATCGATGCACGAGGATGCCTCATTGTCCGCAAGCTTCTACCCGACAGCGTTATACCGGCGCTGCGTACTGCAATTGACGAGGTGATTGATCGCTGCTCCCGCACCGGAGACTCGGCCCAGCGGCAGCAGCGCTCCTGCTACTACGACCCACCGGACGTCCTCCAGGAAATCATTAAAGGTGTCGAACTAAGCCTGTCGCGCGGCTTCCACCGGGATACCGGTTCAGCCATGTGTGCTGAAGCGCCCTCGGTTGCCGAGATGCTGCTCGAACTCTACGAGGCGCTGGGCCTGAAGCCGGTCGTTGAAGAATACCTGGGCGAGTCCTCGTGCCTGTCGGTCAAGAAATGGGTGCTGCGGAAAACAAAGCTGCCTGTGCACGAGGCAGGCTGGCATCAGGACGGAGCCTTCATGGGAACCGACATCAGCAGCCTCAATCTCTGGATACCCCTGACCCACTGCGGAGGCAGTACGGGTGCTCCGGGCATGGACCTGGTACCCGTGCGCCTCCAGGAAATCGTGACCGCCGAGGGCGCTATCTTCGAATGGTCCGTGGACCCGGAGCAGGTCATGAAGCGATTTTCAGCCACGCCACCTGTCAGTCCGGTTTTTGAGCCAGGCGACGCCCTTTTTTTCGACCACTTCTTTCTGCATCGCACGCAATACCTGCAGCAGTTTGATCGCGCGCGTTACGCCATCGAAACCTGGTTTTTCGGGCGTGGCAGTGCGCCGCGCAACCAGGTGCCACTCACCTGGTGAGCCGCCCCATCGTTCTGCCCCTGGTACTGGGTCGCAGCCTGGAAACACTGCCCTATCTCTCACTGGGCATCATCACCGCCTATCTGCGCCAGCACCGGGATGGCGCTCTGCTCGCGGATTACGATATCAGCCCACTTCAGGTTGCGGGTTGCAACAATCAGCCGGTCGCAAACATTTTCCGGCAGCTGACATCGGAATCCAGAGCGGTCTGCCTGTTTTCGTCCTATGTCTGGAACCATGAACTGAACCTGGATGTCGCGCGCAAGATCCGGCAGCGCTGCCCTCACGCGCTGCTGATCTTTGGTGGACCCCATGTGCCCAAGTACGAGCGGGACACACATCGCTTTCTGGAGGAAAACCCCTTTATCGACGTCGCGGTCCTGGGTGAAGGCGAGGCGGCTTGCGCTGAGCTTCTGCAAGTGCTGGGCGGTCACTTCACCGACCGCACAGGGCTGAGCGACGTTCACGGAATCGCCTACCGGGATGGGAGCGGCATACACCGCACCCCGGCCAGACAGAGAATCCGTGGCCTCAACCAGCTACCGTCTCCCTATTTGACCGGTGAATTCGAACCCTGGCTGCGTGACTTCCCCCTGACCGTACTGGAAACCAACCGCGGCTGCCCCTTCGGCTGCACCTACTGCGACTGGGGCTCAGCGACGCTGGAACAAGTAACCAAGTTCGATCTGGACAGGGTCGTTGCCGAAATCGATTACCTGACCCGGCATCGCTCCGAAACCATTTTCATCGCCGACGCCAACTTCGGCATGCTGGAACAGGATGTCGCTGTCGCCAGGGCGCTGGTCGCGGCTCGCGAACGCCATGGCTACCCCCTGCGCCTGTTCACCAACTTCGCCAAGAACGGCGGCCGCCGGCTGATGGAGACAATCAAGATCCTGCATGCGGGAGGCTTGCTGCCCACGGGCATTATCGCCCTGCAGACTACGGATCCGTCTGTGCTTGCCGCCATCAGGCGCGACAACATCAAGACGTCATCTTTCGAGGAAATGATGTCGTTTTTCCATCGGGAGAAGATTCCCATGGCCTCCGACCTGATGATCGGCCTGCCAGGGCAGACCCCCGCCAGCTTTGCCGAGGACCTGCAGTTCTGCTTCGACTGGAAGGTCTCGGCCCACGGCAACTATACCTCGCTGATGCCCAACGCACCCATGGCAGAAGAAAGCTATCTGCGCGAACACGAGATCGAGACCGACGAACGCAGCATGGTCATCGCCACCAGTACCTTCTCGCGGGAAGACATGGGCGAGATGAAGCAGCTGTACTCCGCCTATCAGTTTTTTGTGCGCCTGGGTGTATTCCGGTATGGCCTGTATTACCTGCAGCTGGAGCACGGAATTCCCGCAATCACTTTGCTGCAGGAATGGCTTGCGCAGCCTCTTGCCCAAGACCTGGCCATGCCGGTTTCACTCAGGGTCAGAGAGCAGATACTGGGACGCGGCAGCCAGCATGGCGACTGGGCGACGCTGTGCTGGGACGAAACTGCAGGTTTTCTGTTCGACAACATCGAGACCTTCTACAGCGAGCTGTTCGAGTTTGCTGCCCGGCGCTTTGGTGCCCGGGTCGGGACGTCAGTGGCCGACACCCTGATCAAGGCCCAGGCCGCCGTCATGCCGCGCGTCGGCAGGCAGTACCCCTGGACCGTGGTGCTTGAGCACGACCTCGCGACTTACCTGAACCAGGTGCGTTCCGCGCCCTCGCTGCAGACCCTACCGGACAACTTCCAACCCTTGGGGACCTTCCGTGCCAGCACTCTGAGTGTCAACGTCGGCGGATCAGTGCTCTCCTCGATTGCCTTCGCCACCAGCCAGGGCCACGCTGACAAGTGGGAATTGCCGTCGGCGCTCAGGTTCTACTGACTACGGAGATAGACCATGACCCTGCGCGACTGCTTTGACTCTCACACCGGGCGTCTGATTGGCAAGATCGATCACTTCTTCGATGACTACGAGGTGCACCTGCAGCGCTTTCGCAACACCGCTGTCAGGCTGCTGGAGATTGGCGTCCATGGCGGTGGTTCGCTAGAGCTGTGGCGCCGTTATTTCGGGCAGCAAGCGACCATCCACGGCGTTGACATCGATCCTGCCGCCGCTGACAAAGCGCCACCGGATTGCCCCGTGCACATCGGTTCCCAGGCAGACCCATCCTTCCTGCGATCGGTGCTGATGGACCACGGCCCCTTCGACATTCTCATTGATGACGGCAGCCACCTGATGCCGGACCAGATTGCCACATTCGATATCGCCTATCCTCTGCTTGCCCCCGGTGGCATCTACATTTGCGAGGACGCTTTCACCAGCTACTGGCGCGAATACGGCGGCGGTACTGACCGGCCGGACACGTTCATTGCCTTTGCGAAACAACGGGTAGATGACTTGCACGCTTTCTGGCGCCTGGATGATGCAGTCCAGCCCTCGGCGTTCTCCCTCTCGACGCGGAGCATTCATTTCTACTCCGGTGCAGTGGTGTTTGAACGGCAGACCGTCGCAGCTCCCGTTTATACCGTTAGACACGGTGAGCAGCGCAACGTGATT
>JBLRXF010000297.1:0-4193 GCA_047920875.1 Haliea sp.
GTATTCGTTGCCGTCGGTTGAGCCTTTGGCCAGACGATCGACGCTGCCGCCGAAGTCCTCGTAGGCGATTCTGCGCTCGGTATCCACATCAGACCAACCGTAGCTGAACACCGCGTCAACGTAGCTTGCGCCCCGGTACAGGCTGCCATAGAAGGCCAGTGCGTAGTTGTCGGTGTCGGTGCTCGCCAACTTGTCGTCAAAATCCACCTCCGCCTTGCCAATCGACAGGGAGGTACCGACAAACAGGTTGTCATTGACCCGATAATCCAGGCCCCCGGTGAGGGTTTGCGCATCGAAATCGAATCCGGACTCCAGCGCGGTACTGTCCTGATCGCCAAAACTGAGATCGCCACGCACCCACAGACCCACCCGACTATCCGCCAGCATTTCGTCGCCACTGGCACCCATGCCGAGCGCATCACGGGATTCGTCGAGAGCCGCATCCAACTGGTCGCCTGACACCACCGTATCACCGTACCTGAGATTGAGCCCCGCCAGGCTCAGCCCCTTGGAGCCACCCTCACGCACCCGGGCCATGCGGCCACCGATGTTGCGAAAGCGCGCGAAGGACAGCACCCGTACCGACTTCCCCATGGCGGCCAGCTCTTCCGGTGTGATGACGTTCAGGGCAGCCAGGGCCTGCTTGGCCGTGGTGCCCTGCGAACGCAGGTTGGTACAGAGGTCCAGCAGGTCCGCTTGCGCTTCATTATCTGGTTGCAGGCGGTTGCAGATAGCGTCGATACGCCTGGAAACCCGCAGCTCGTTGATACTGGCGTTCGCCAGAACGCTGGTACCATCCTCATCCTGCTTGCCAGTGACACCGTCTACACCCGCCTCGTTGCCGTCCACGGCAAAGGTCACTGTGGCAACATTGGACTCTTGCCCGGCCTGGTCACGAATCAGGTAGGTAAATGAGTCGCCGCCGGTGAAGCCAGCGAAGGGACGATAGATATAGCTGCCATCGGGGTTCAGCTGCAGCTCGCCGCCCAGCGGGTCGGTCACCTTGACGACGGTGAGGGAGTCGCGGTTGAAGAAGAGGTCATTGTCGAGCACATTGCCGGTGCTGAAGTCGTCGGCGAAGTCATCATCCACTGCCACCGGCGGCGAGGAGGAATCCAGGCTCACAACAAAGCGTACGGTCGCCAGATTGCTGAGAGCCTCGCCATCTGAAGCCCTGTAGGTGAAGGTCACCGGGCCGACAAAACCGGGGGGAGGAGTGTAGCTGAAAGTACCGTTGGGGTTGAGTGTCAGGCTGCCACTGGCGGGCGCCTGCTCCAAAACCGCGCTGAGGGCATCACCATCGGGATCCGAGTCATTGGCCAGCACGTTGGCATCCGCAAAGCCGGTGCCGAAATCGTCGTCCACGGCGATGGGCGCAGCGTTCACAGGCTCTGGCTCGACCACCAACAGGGTTACCGTGGCAATATTGCTCAGGCTCTGCCCGTCGCTGGCCTGGTAGGAAAAGCTGTCAGTGCCGAAGAAGCCCTCAGCGGGAACATAGACAAAGGTACCATTGGGGTTCAGGGTCAGGCTGCCGCTCTGGGGACCGCTCACCAGAATGGCCGTCAGCGGGTCACCGTCCGCATCTGTATCATTGGCCAGCACGTTGCGACCGGCGTAGTCGGCGCCAACATTATCGTCTACCGCGACCGGGGGCGTGTTGGTCGCGGGGATCAAAACCGGCCCGCAGCTGGCATCAACGGTATTGTAATAGGCGTTGGTAACGTTGATGATCGGCAGGCCCAGAATATTGTCGTTCGCATCGAACAGGGCCAGACGAACGTCCTGGTTGAGCGTCGCAGTACTTTCGTAGACATAGACAAGGCAGGCATTCTGGCCGCTGAAGCCGACGATCACCGCGCCCGGGTCACCTGGGGCTACATTCTCGGCACCGAGCACCTCGACCCGGACAATCGAGGGATCCATCAGCGCCAGGCTCTGGTCGCGACCGACAGCGACTGGGGCGGCGCTGGCCAGCGAAGAAAGCATAAAAGCCGCCAGACCTGCAGCAACTGTTCTGATGCGGTAAGAAATAGACATGTCCTGGCTTCCCCAAAGCACCTTCCCGAGCCCTTCAGCGGGCCGTCAAGGTGCAGATCTACTTGTAGTTTTTACCTGCTGGCTGCCAGCCACGGCTGAGCGAACCACGGCAATGCAGCCTTGGAAGTATTGTTGCTATAACCACAATCGTCAAACGGGGTGGACGAAGAATTTTGGCGATGGCCTTCAGCTGATTGCGCGAAACAGCAGCATCATGCGGCGAGTACGGGTCAGCTCTTCCAGCACCTGGCGCGGCTCGGTGCTCTCGGACATGAAATTGGAGAAGCCGGGCAGCAGCGACACATCGATGCCATCCAGGTCGACAAAGCCCATCACCCAGTCCGGGAATTCGCGCCGCTCTACGGGTGACTGGTACAACACTTCCACGCGCTTGTGCCGCACGTCCTTGCGAATCAGCTCAAAGAGGGCCAGCACCACTGACTTGCGGCCCTCGATAACCTGGAAGAAAGAATCTTCACGGTGCATCAGACAGCCCGTGATATCCAGCGAGCGGTTGCGGTCCCGGGCCGTGTTGAGCAGCCCGATCAGACCCGCCACGCCCAGCGGACGCGTCGCCGTACTACTGTATCCAAGCTGGAACAGCGTCTCTTTCCTACCGCCCTCGTCTTGGTCAAATGCACATACCATTAGCGCTGCGCCCCCTGGCGCGTGCCGTCATCCGCTTCCATATCAATGCACCTGACGATAAGCACATAAGCCCCTTGCTTCAGTGAGTATAGTAAACTATTCTTTACATTCAAGCTGTAAGTATTTATAGACACCCGAAATCATTACCCTCTAGATGATCCACATCAAAGCGCAAGGAGCCCGCCATGAGCCAGACGGCCATTCACCCCTCCAGAAGCACAACGGAACAGGCTGTCGCCGACACCCTGCTGGCACCGAGGTTTTATCGTACAGACTACAAGGCCCTGGATAAACTGAATATTGAGCCCGTGCGCGGAGAATGGGATGCCATGATGGCGGAATTCGAGCGCGACGAGAATCGCGGTCACTTTCGCAAGGCCATCGACTACGAGGCCAACCCGATCCGGATGTCGCCCGAGTTGCAGGAAGAGTTCCTCGATTTTCTGGTCAGCTCAGTGACCTCGGAATATTCAGGCTGCGTGCTGTACCAGGAGATCAACAAGCACGTCGACAACCCCGATATCGCCGCGCTTATGGCTTATATGGCCCGCGACGAATCACGCCACGCAGGTTTCATCAACAAGGCGCTGAATCATCTCGGGGTAGCGGTAGACCTGGGTTTCCTGAAACGCGCCAAAAACTACACCTTCTTCAAGCCCAAGTACATCTACTACGCCACCTACCTGTCAGAGAAGATTGGCTATGCCCGCTACATCACCATTTTCCGCCATCTGGAACGCCATCCGGAGTACCGTTTCCACCCCATTTTCAACTGGTTCCAGGAGTGGTGCAACGATGAGTACCGCCACGGCGAGGCGCTGGCCCTTATCATGCGCGCCAACCCCCACCTCCTGCGAGGGGGCAACAAACTGTGGATTCGCTTCTTCCTGATCGCGGTCTACGCCACCATGTACGTGCGCGATCACACCCGGCCGCAGCTCTACCAGGCTCTCGGCATGGATCCAACGGAGTTCGACTATCGCGTATTTGACATCACCACGGAAATTACCCGGCAGGTGTTCCCGCTGACCCTCGACACCGACAATCCCGCCTTCCGCCGCTGCCTGGAGCGCCTGCGCGAACTCAACGTTGCCAGCATCGCTGCGCGTGAACAGGGGGGACTGGTAGGCAGCGCCAAGCGGGCCGGCATTGCGGTGGCCTCTGCCCTGACCTTCGCCAGACTTTATCTGCTGCCAACGCGGCGCAATGATCTGCCCGAGGAAGTGCTGCTGGCACCCGCCTGGTAAAGCGGAGTCAGCGGTGGTCAGGCTGGCGCGGAGAGCGCCAGCGCTGGCGCAGGTCCATCAGGTGGGCCACAAGGGAAGCCGCCAAGGCCAGTGCAAGCCAGACCCAGGACGCCTGCCCCAGAGCCAGGCGCAGCGCCAGCAGCAGACAGGCACCCGCCAGCAGATTCGGCAGCAGCGCCACAACCGGTGGCGCACCGCGCGAACGCAAGCTGCGCAGAAGAAAAATCTCCAGCGCCACCAGCAGCAGAATAATGTCGA
>JBLRXF010000298.1:0-4181 GCA_047920875.1 Haliea sp.
ATTTGTTCAGCGTCAAGCTGAGAAATGATCTTGTTGGTGCTCATGGTGCGCTCCTGTCGTTTACCGTGCCTAGCTTCACAGCTAGCAAATTAAGCCAAATCCCGCTCCTGGCGATACAGCGCCAGCAGCTCCTGTTCCTCGGGCGTCAGCGCCCTGTCCTGCAGCAGGTCCGGGCGCCGCTCCAGCGTGCGGCCCAACGCCTGCTTCAGACGCCAGCGGCGTATCTTTTCGTGATCGCCGCTGAGCAATACGTCCGGCACCGACCTGCCCCGGTACTCTTCGGGACGGGTGTAGTGCGGGCAATCCAACAGACCGTCCGCGAAGGAATCCTCCTGCGCCGACAGCTCATGCCCCAGCACTCCCGGCAGCTGCCGAATCACGGCGTCGATCACTACCATCGCGGGCAGCTCGCCACCGCTCAATACGTAGTCGCCGATGGAGAGCTCCTCATCTATCTCGCTCTCGATCAGGCGTTCATCCACGCCCTCATAGCGACCAGCCACCAGCACCAGCGCCGACTCCTGCGCCAGGCTTACCGCCTTGCGGTGATCAAAACGCTGCCCCTGTGGCGACAGGTAGATCACGCGACTCTGCGCCCCCGCCTGCTCCCTGGCGGCCGCAATGGCCTGCTCCAGAGGGGCCAGTTTCATCACCATGCCGGGGCCGCCACCGAAGGGACGGTCATCCACCGTGCGATGGCGGTCCTGCGTAAAGTCTCTCGGATTGCTGTGACTGAATCCCAGCAAACCCTGTTGCACCGCGCGGCCGGTCACGCCATGCTCGCTGACAGCGCTGAACATCTCCGGAAACAGGGTCACAACTGCTATGTGCATGTACCCTAGTCCTCCGGGAACCAGTCCACCTCAATTCGCCCCGCTGCCTGATCCACCTGTCTCACGGTGGTTCCAGGAAGCCAGGGAATCAACCGTTCCCGCTGGTCGATGCTGCCTTCGCAGGCCTTGATCACCAGCACATCATTGGCGCCGGTTTCCAGCAGGTAGTCGACTTCGCCGAGCAGTACCTGACCGTTCTCCGTGCTACACCAGACCCGCATGCCCTGCAGCTGGTGCCAGTAATAATCACCTTCCTCGAGCACCGGCAGCGCACGGCCTTCAACGCTGACTTCAAGACCATGAAATGTCTCAGCCTCGTTGCGGTCGTCGACACCGCGTATGTGCGCCACCAGACCCTTGCCCTGGCGCCGACCCGCGTCGAAGTCGACGGCTTCCAGGCCACCGCGGCGCGCCACCATCCAGCCACCGTAGTCGAGGAAATTCTCCATCGGCTCGGTATAGGAATGAATCTTGACCCAGCCCTTGATCCCGTAGCAGCCGGTTATCCGGCCGATGACGAGACGTTCGCTGACAGCGGGCTCAGTCATGCCACCCGCACCGACTCAGGCGGCTTTGCCAGCTTCCCTGACCAGCTTGGCTACGCGGTCGGACAGCTGTGCGCCCTGGCCCTGCCAGAAGGCAACGCGTTCTGCGTCCACTTGCAGGCGCACTTCCTGGCCGCGAGCAACGGGATTGAAGAAACCCACGCGCTCAATAAAGCGGCCATCACGCGACTTGCGGCTGTCAGTGACTGTCAGGTGATAGAACGGGCGCTTCTTGGCACCACCACGAGAAAGACGAATTGTTACCATATTCCGTTAATTCCTGAAAATGAGTCGGGATTTGCGGCCAAATTTCCGCCATATCCACGCCAGTACCCGGCACCACGGCCGCAAAGGTGGCGTATCATACGGAACTTCAGCGGGTTTTGAAAGCCCCCTCCGGCCGAAATTTGCAGCGCTGCTAACAACTTACCGGAACGGGAAGCCACCGCCGGCGCCGCCAGGCGGCATCATGCCACCGAGGCCGCGCATCATCTTCTCCATGCCTCCGCCCTTCATCTTTTTCATCATCTTCTGCATCTGCTTGTGCTGCTTCAACAGGCGATTGAGGTCCTGCACCTGGGTACCGGAACCCAGTGTAATGCGGCGCTTGCGTGAACCAACAATAAGGTCGGGGTTACGGCGCTCCCGGGGCGTCATGGAGTTGATCATCGCCTCCATGCGGGCAAACATCTTCACGTCTACGTTCTTTTGCGCCATCTGCGCGACGTTGCCCATACCCGGCAGCTTGTCCAGCATGCCGGTGATACCACCCATATTGTTCATTTGCTGCAACTGGTCGCGGAAATCCTCAAGATCGAAGCGGCCGCCCTTCTTGACCTTGCGCGCCAGGCGCTCCGCTTTCTCCTTGTCGACTTTCTGCTCAGCCTCCTCAATCAGGGAGAGCACGTCGCCCATGCCGAGGATGCGCGAGGCCAGCCGATCCGGATGGAACGGGTCCAGGGCCTGAGTCCTCTCACCAACCCCGAGAAACTTGATCGGCTTGCCGGTAATGGTGCGCACCGACAGAGCCGCGCCGCCGCGACTATCCGCATCGACCTTGGTCAGGATAATGCCGGTCAGCGGCAGGGCCTCGCCAAACGCCTTGGCGGTGGTGGCGGCATCCTGACCGGTCATGGCATCGACCACAAACAGGGTTTCTGCCGGCTTGCTGACCCGATGCAGCTCGGCAATCTCGGCCATCATCGCCTCGTCGACCGCCAGGCGGCCCGCGGTGTCGATGATCAGCACATCGCTGAAGCGGATACGGGCGTGATTCATCGCCGCAAGCACAATGTCAACCGGCTTCTGGTCCGGCTGGCTGGGGAAGAAATCCACCCCGACCTCAGCGGCCAGCGTTTCCAGCTGCTTGATGGCCGCCGGGCGATACACGTCGGCACTGACCACGGTGACCGATTTCTTCTCCCGCTCCTTGAGCAGACGCGCCAGCTTGGCCACCGACGTGGTCTTCCCCGCACCCTGCAGGCCGGCCATAAGGATAACCGCGGGCGGCTGCACCGCCAGATTGAGGCCCTCGTTGGAGGACCCCATGACCGCTTCCAGCACCGCCTGCACAATCCGCAGGAAAGCCTGCCCGGGGCTGAGGCTCTTCATCACCTCCTGGCCCAGGGCGCGCTGCTTGACAGCCTCGACGAAATCCTTGACAACCGGCAGAGCCACGTCGGCTTCCAGCAGCGCCATCCGCACTTCACGCAGGGTGTCCTGGATGTTGTCTTCGCTCAGGCGCGCCTTGCCGCTAATGGCACGCAGGCTTTGCGACAGGCGATCAGACAGACTCTCAAACATCGGAATAACTCTCGGCAGAGGCCGGCGCTATTGATTATGGCCGGACAAATCGGTACAAAGGGTCGCAGTATACGCCACCCGGGTCCAACCCCCAAACATGCCTCTGCCCCTGCTAGCCATTGTCTCCGCGCTGCTGTATCTCGCTGCCGCGGGCCTGCACCTGTCGCACATTCTGCAGCGGCGACCGCGGCTCAGTGGCGCCGTTATCGGCCTGGGTGCGGTGGCTCTGCTGTGCCACGCGATAGTGGCGTGGTTCAGCATTTTCGACGAGCACAGCGTCCACCTGGGGTTCTACAAGATCCTGGCGCTGATCTTCCTGGTCATCAACGTCGCCTGCATCGCCTGGCTGGTGCGGCGCCCGCTGCAGAATCTGCTGGTGGCCCTGATGCCGCTGTCGGCGGGCGCGGTGCTGATTTCAGCCTTTGCGCCCCACTCCGGCAGCACGCCCGAAACCCTGGGCTATGGCCTGCTGCTGCACGTCGCCGCCTCTATCCTGGCCTACGCGGTGCTCACCCTGGCGGCGGTGCAGGCAGCGCTGTTGGCGGTGCAGGACCGGCAGCTGAAGCATCACCACGCGACGGGTATTGTGAGCTTCCTGCCGCCGCTGCAGCTGATGGAGACCATGCTGTTTGAGCTGCTCTGGGCCGGGGTGATCCTGTTGACCGTGGCTATCGCCTCAGGCTTCCTGTTTCTGGACGATATCTTTGCCCAGCACCTGGTGCACAAGACCGTGCTGACCCTGGTGGCCTGGGTGATCTACTCCACCCTGCTGTGGGGCCGCTACCAGATCGGCTGGCGCAGCCAGACCGCTGTGCGCTTCACCCTGGGCGGCTTCGCCCTGCTCATGCTGGCCTTTTTCGGTTCCAAACTGGTCCTTGAGCTGATCCTGCAGCGCAGCTGAGCCCTGCGCAATTGATGGTTCGCGGGGCTTGCTCCCGCCGGGCTTTTTCTTCAAGATAGCCAGTCCATTCATGCCAAAGGTCCGCCCCCGCTTTGAACG
>JBLRXF010000299.1:0-4137 GCA_047920875.1 Haliea sp.
GCCCCCGGTTCCAGCAGCGCCAGCACCTGCTCACTCTGGATGGTCTCGCCCGCCGCCGCGTGAATCTTGCTGATCACGCCGTCCTCCGGCGCCACCACCTCCATCACCACCTTGTCGGTTTCGATCTCCAGTATCAGTTCGTCGCGGGAGACCGTTTCGCCTTCCTGCTTGTGCCAGGCAGCAATTTCCCCATCCGCCACGGATTCGGGGAAAGTCGGAGCCTTGATTTCAATAGCCATTTCGATTCCTTTGAAAAGTGCTAGCGCTGTCAGGACCCGACGGGTGACAGGGCGTCATTGATAAATTGTTCCTGCTGCGCAAGGTGCAAGGCCATGTAGCCCGCCGCGGGTGAAGCCGAAGGATCACGCCCCACATAGCGCAGGTACACCTCCTGCTTGTGCGCAAACATCACCCGCCGCATGTGATGCTGGCTGGAGTACCAGGCGCCCTGATTCTGGGGCTCTTCCTGACACCAGGCGGCTTCCGTGATATTGGGGTAGTTGTGCAATACCTGCAGCAGTTCCGCCTCGGGGAACGGGTACAGCTGCTCCAGCCGTACCAGCGCGATATCCTCGATACCCCGCTCCCGTCGCGCCGCAAGCAGATCGTAGTAGACCTTGCCGCTGCACAAGACCACGCGCTTGACGGCGTTCTTGTCCAGGGCGTCCGTCTCATCCAGCACGTTGTGGAAATGTCCGTTGGCCAGGTCTTCCAGCGAGGATACCGCTTCCTTGTGCCGGAGCAGGCTCTTCGGCGACATCACCACCAGCGGCTTGCGCAAGGGACGGATCGCCTGACGGCGCAACATGTGGAACACCTGCGCCGGCGTGCTGGGCACGCAGACCTGGATATTGTGCTCCGCACACAGCTGCAGGAAACGTTCGAGACGCGCCGATGAGTGCTCGGGGCCCTGCCCTTCATAGCCATGCGGCAACAGCATGGTCAGGCCACAGAGGCGCGACCACTTGTGTTCGCCGCTGGTGATGAACTGGTCAATCACCACCTGGGCACCGTTGGCGAAATCGCCAAACTGGGCCTCCCATATCACCAGGCCCGTCGGCGAGGTGGTGGCGTAGCCATACTCAAAGGCCAGCACTGCCTCCTCTGACAGCAGCGAGTCATAGATGACAAAAGGTGCCTGGTCATCACCAATATGCTGCAGGGGAATATACCGGCTGGCATCTTTCTGGTTGTGCAGCACGGCATGGCGATGCGAGAAGGTACCGCGGCCCACATCCTGACCCGTCAGGCGTACGGGATAACCCGCCTGCAACAGGCTGGCGTAGGCCAGAGTCTCGGCGGCACCCCAGTTCAGAGGCAGGGCGCCGGCGGCCATCTTGCGGCGGTCTTCCAGAATCTTGGCGACCTGGCGCTGCAAGGGGAAATTCTCCGGGGCCAGATTGATATCATGGGCGAGCGTCTGCAGCTCATGCAGATCCATGCGCGTATCGCAGTGCAGGGTCCACTCGTGCCCAAGGTAGGGCGACCAGTCCACGAACAGGCTCGCGTTGGGCTCCGACACCAGACCGCTCACCAGAGGCTCACCGCGATCCAGAGATTCCCGGTAGGCATTCACCAGATACTCGTCATCCTCAGCGGTAATCACGCCCTGCTCAATCAGACGCGCTGCGTAGAGGTCACGGGTAGTGTTGTGCTTGCGGATCCGCTCATACATCAGGGGCTGGGTGACAGCCGGTTCATCGGCTTCGTTGTGGCCGCGTCGGCGGTAACAGATAAGGTCGATCACCACATCGCGATTGAAGGAATTGCGAAAATCCACAGCCAGCTGGGTCACGAAGTGCACCGCCTCCGGATCGTCCGCGTTCACGTGAAAAATCGGCGCCTGCACCATCTTCGCAACATCGGTGCAGTACTCGGTGGAGCGTGCGTCCTCGCGCTCGCTGGTGGTGAAGCCGACCTGGTTGTTCAGCACCACATGCAGGGTGCCACCCGTCTTGAAGCCCCGGGTCTGGGACATCTGAAAGGTTTCCATCACCACGCCCTGGCCCGCAAAGGCGGCATCGCCATGGATAACGATCGGGACGACAGTGTCACCCTTGCGGTCCTGACGACGATCCTGGCGGGCGCGCACCGAGCCCTCAACCACAGGCGACACGATCTCCAGGTGGGACGGGTTGAAAGCCAGCGCAAGATGCACCTCGCCACCCTGGGTCATCACATTGGATGAGAAGCCCTGGTGGTATTTCACATCACCGGATTTATCGTAGACCGCACGGCCCTCGAATTCCGCGAACAGGTCCGAGGGATTCTTGCCAAAGATATTCACCAGCACGTTGAGACGGCCCCGGTGAGCCATGCCAATCACGATCTCCTTGGCGCCGTAGGAACCGCTGCGCTGCACCATCTCCGACAGCATCGGAATCAGGGATTCGCTGCCCTCGAGCCCAAAGCGCTTGGTCCCCGGATACTTTGACCCCAGCGACTTCTCCAGTCCCTCGGCCTTGATCAGGCGCCGCAGCAGCTGTTTGCGGATGTCCGCCGAGAAATTGGGCGCCGAGCGCACGGACTCCATCCGCTGCATGATCCAGTGCCGCTGCTCGGTATCGACGATGTGCATGAACTCGGCACCGATGGTGTGGCAATAGGTGCGTTCCAGCGCTTCGACAATTTCACCGAGGGTGGCATCGGCCTTGCCGATGTACATGCTGCCGGTCTGGAAAACCGTATCCAGATCGGCGGCCGACAGCTGGTGAAAGGCGAGGTCCAGATCCGGCACCGGGTCGCGCAGATGCAGGTTCAACGGGTCCAGACTTGCCTTCTGGTGGCCGCGCTGGCGATAGGCCGACACCAGTTGCACCACCTTGACCTGCTTGCGCTCATACTCCGTGGCCTGCGAATCGTGGGCCACGGTGGCTTCGGTGCGCACCCGCATTTTGCTGATCTGGGCAAAGCGGTCCCGGATCGTGGAGTGGGGAATGTCCTGAATCAGGGCTGACGGCGAGTCCACCCGGGGCAGTTTGTCAAAATAATCCCGCCACTGCTCTGGCACGCCGTTAGGGTCCAGAAGATAGGATTCGTACAAATCCTCAACGTAGCTGGCGTTGCCGCCGGCAATGTGCGAGCTCCTGCGCAGGAGCTCCATTGGACTATCTTGCATCGTGCCCTTCCGGGGTTGGTTTCAGGCCGGCGGTGACCCGGCGGATTTCACCGTGTGCTGGTTCAGGTCGCCCGCGTCAGCAGCATAGTGCGGATGTGGCCGATAGCGCGAGTGGGGTTAAGACCCTTCGGGCACACATTGACACAGTTCTGGATACCATGACAACGGAACACGCTGAAGGGGTCGTCCAGGCGTGACAGGCGCTCGTCGGTGGCGGTATCGCGGGTGTCCGCGAGAAAGCGGTAAGCCTGCAACAGGCCCGCCGGGCCAATGAAGCGATCCGGATTCCACCAGAATGACGGGCAGCTGGTCGAGCAGCAGGCGCACAGAATGCATTCGTACAGGCCATCCAGCTTGGCCCGATCTTCAGGCGACTGCAGGCGTTCAATCGCCGGCGCCGGCGTATTGTTCTGCAAATAGGGCTGAATTTTCTCGTACTGGGCGTAGAACAGGCTCATGTCCACCACCAGGTCGCGAATGACCGGCAGGCCAGGCAGCGGACGGATCACCAGCTTGTTGTTCTTCACGGTCTCGGACAGCGGGGTGATGCAGGCCAGACCGTTCTTGCCGTTGATGTTCAGGCCGTCGGAGCCACACACGCCCTCACGGCAGGAACGGCGATAGGTTACCGAGCTGTCCTGGGCCTTGAGCTGCTCCAGCACGTCCAGCACCATCAGGTCCTTGCCCTCGGTGTCGAATTGAAAATCTTCCATCCAGGGCTTCTGGTCGGTTTCCGGGTTGTAGCGATAAATACTGACTTGCAACATGCTTGTGACCTCTGGGTAGCTACGCAGTGATTAATACGTCCGGGCCTTGGGCTCGAAAGCCGGTACGGTCAGCGGTTTGAAGTTCACACCGCGCTTGCCGACCCGCTTCTCACCGGGGTAGTACATGGAATGGCACAGCCAGTTTTCATCGTCACGCTCCTGGAAATCGTCGCGAGCGTGGGCGCCTCGGCTTTCATTCCTTGCTTCAGCGGTAATTGCCGTCGCCTCGGCAACCTCGAGCAGGTTGTGCAG
>JBLRXF010000300.1:0-4121 GCA_047920875.1 Haliea sp.
TTGCGCAACAGCCTGATGATCAACCCCGGGGTACTGGAGTTCAAACAGATCCTCGGCAATGTCCTGCTGCAGCAGGAACGCTACGCCGAGGCCAAGGAAATCTTCGCCGAGCTGCTGCTGCGAGCGCATGAATTGTGGCTGCACAGCCCGGCGGTGCTGCAGCACTATCGCGGCCGCTTCCGCCAGATCCTGGTGGACGAATTCCAGGATACCAACACCATCCAGTACGCCTGGCTGCGGGTGCTCGCGGGGGACCGCATCCCGGTGGTGGCGGTGGGCGATGACGACCAGTCCATCTACGGCTGGCGCGGCGCCAAGATCGAGAATATCCAGCGCTTTGGCGAGGACTTCAGCAGCACCCGGATCGTCCGCCTGGAACAGAACTACCGCTCCACCCAGACCATTCTGCAGGCGGCCAATGGCGTCATCGCCCACAACTTCGGCCGCCTGGGCAAGGAGCTGTGGACCGAGGGCGAGTCCGGCGAACCCATCGCTCTCTATGCCGGCTTCAATGAGCAGGATGAGGCCCGCTTTATCGTCGAGCAGGCTGAGAGTTGGATCAGCGAAGGCAACGAACGCGCCTCGATAGCGATTCTGTATCGCTCCAACGCCCAGTCCCGGGTACTGGAAGAGGCGCTGATCCGCAGCGGTATCCCCTACCGGATCTACGGTGGCCAGCGTTTCTACGAGCGCCTCGAAATCCGCAATGCGCTGGCCTATATGCGATTACTCACTAACCGGGGAGACGACGCTGCCATTGAGCGCGTTATCAACACGCCGCCGCGGGGCATCGGCAGCAAGACCCTGGAAACCCTGCGCGAGCTGGCCCGGGAACGCGGTATCCCGCTGTGGGCTGCGATCAACGGCGCCCGCGAGGAAAAGCGGCTGCCCGCCCGGGCGCTGAGCGCGCTGGAGGGTTTTCAGATCCTGATCAACGAACTCGATTCCGGCAGCGATGGGCTCGCTCTGGAAGAGCTGGTGGAGCACGTGATTGAGGGCTCCGGCCTGGTGGATTTCCACCGCAATGAAAAAGGGGAAAAGGGTCAGGCGCGGGTTGAGAACCTGGAGGAATTGGTCAGCGCCGCCAAGCAGTTCAGCCCGGAAGGCGAGGAGTTGTCACTCCTGCAGCAGTTTCTCGACAGCGCTGCCCTGGATGCCGGTGATGCCCAAGCGGATGATTTTGAAGACAGCGTCCAGCTGATGACCCTGCACTCGGCCAAAGGCCTGGAGTTCCCGCTGGTCTTTCTGGCCGGCATGGAGGAGAACCTGTTTCCTCACCGCATGTCCCTGGAGGAGCCTGGGCGGCTGGAGGAGGAGCGGCGCCTGGCCTATGTCGGCATTACCCGCGCCATGCAGCGGCTTGTCATTACCTACGCCGAATCCCGCCGGATCCACGGCAGCGAAAGCTACAATACCCCATCACGTTTTATCCGCGAGATCCCCGCGGAGCTGCTGCGGGAAGTGCGCCTGCATACCGCCATCAGCCGTCCGGTCAGCAGCCTGTCCCAGGCCGCGGTGCCGGATACCGGCATTGCCCTGGGCCAGCGGGTCTATCATCAGGTGTTCGGCGAGGGTGTGGTGCTCAACTTCGAGGGTCGCGGCAACAACGCCCGGGTGGAGGTCAACTTTGATTTCGAGGGCAGCAAGTGGCTGGTGCTGCAGTACGCGAAATTGCAGCTGTTGTGATCGGCTGGCACCCCCCCGGGCGGTACTCCGCTGGCCAACCCTATCCCCTCGGGGTAGACTGCTTCACCTCCCATAAATCGTTTGTCGATCGCCAAGCAGAATAACCATGGCCGCATCCCCCTTCGAACGCCGCTACACCCCCGCCATTATTCTCCTGTTGCTGGCGACGCTGGTGGTCGTCATTGCCCTCTGGGCCAGCGAGCGCTCCGGTGGCATCGGCGCCCTGGCGGGGCGCGACGGGGTGCAGGCAGGCAGTGGCGATCAGGCTCGGTACACCTGGAAGATTGTCACCACCTGGCCCAAGAACCTGCCGGGGCTGGGCTCCGGCCCCGAGAATTTTGCCCGCATGGTGGGCGAGATGAGCAACGGTCGGCTGACCGCCCGGGTGTACGGCGCCGGCGAAATGGTGCCGGCTTTCGAGGTGTTCGATGCGGTGCGCCAGGGAGTGGCAGAGGTTGGCCACGGGGCCGCGTACTATTGGAAGGGCAAGGTGCCTTCCTCGGTATTCTTCACCGCGATTCCCTTCGGCATGACCGCCCAGGAGATCAATGCCTGGCTGCACTACGGTGGTGGCCTGGAATTGTGGCGGGAGGTTTATGCGCCCTCCAATCTCATCCCCTTTGCCGGGGGTAATTCCGGGGTGCAGATGGCCGGCTGGTTTCGCAAGGAGATCAACTCTGTCGCGGACCTGCAGGGTCTGAAAATGCGTATCCCGGGACTGGCAGGAGAGGTTTTCACTGCTGCGGGGGGTACCGCTGTGCGCATTTCCGGAGGGGAACTGTATACCTCGCTGCAGACGGGGGTGATCGACGCCGCTGAATGGGTGGGTCCTTACAACGACCTGGCTCTGGGTCTGCACGAGGTTGCCAAGTACTACTATTACCCGGGTTGGCATGAACCCGGTGCCATGCTCGAGTTTATCGTCAACAAGGATGCCTACGAGGCGCTGCCGCCGGATCTGCAGGCGATAGTTACCGTAGCTGCCCGCGCCGTCAATCAGGATATGCTGGACGAATTCACCGCCCGCAACAATGCGGCCCTCCAAGACCTGGTGGAGAATCACGGGGTACAGCTGCGCAAGCTGCCGGAGGACGTGATGCAGGCCTTTCATCAAGCCGGTGAGCAGGCGATGAGCGACCTTGTAGCAGCAGACCCAATGGCGGCCAAGGTCTACGCTTCATTCATTGATTTCTACGAGGGCGTGCGGGCTTACCACCAGATTTCCGAGCAGGCCTATATCAACGCGCGGGACGACGTCCTGGATGCGAACTGATCAGTTGCTGATGGCTCGCGTCCGGCCTTTTTCATCGATCGCGACAAAGACGAATTCACCTTCGGTGACCTTGATCGGTTCCCCGTCGTGCTTGGAGTTGATCCACACTTCCACCACGATCCGCACGGAACTGCGGCCCACTTCCAGCACATCGCAATAGCACGCCACGACAGCGCCGACATGCACCGGCGTCAGGAAAGCCATGCCCTCGATCGCCACAGTGGCCACACGGCCGCCCGCCACGTCGGCTGCGGTGACGGAACCGGCCATATCCATTTGCGATACCAGCCAGCCGCCGAAGATGTCGCCACTGGCATTGGTGTCCCGCGGCATGGCGACAACCTGCAGTGCCAGGTCGCCTTGGGGCATGGGCGTGGAGTCGATGTCGTTCATGAGCTGCCTGGTTGTTGTTTTGGGTTCAGTGAGTTGGGCATTGCTCGCCTACTTGAGCGCGGCGGGCAGCCAGGTCGCCAGGGCCGGCCAGATCCAGAGGGCCGCCAACACCAGTAACTGAATAATTATAAAGGGAATCACTCCCCGGTAGATAGCGCTGGTACGCAGCTCGGGAGGTGCGACTCCGCGCAGGTAGAACAGGGCGAAGCCAAAGGGTGGTGTCAGGAATGAGGTCTGCAGATTGATGGCGATCATGATGCCCAGCCAGATTGGGTCCACCCCCATCATCAGCAGCACCGGCCCCACGATTGGCACCACCACGAAGGTAATCTCGATAAAGTCGAGGATGAATCCAAGCAGGAAGATTACCAGCATCACCACCAGGGTGGCACCGAACACGCCACCGGGCATTTGCCCGAACCAGTGGTGGATCAGGTCCTCGCCGCCGAAGCCGCGGAAGACAAGGGAAAATACTGCCGCGCCAATCAGGATCATGAACACCATGCAGGTAACCTTCAAGGTGTCGATAACCGCCTCCTGCAGCCGCGGGAGTGGCATTTCGCCCTTGGCCAGGGCCAGCAACAGCGCCCCCACCGCGCCAACGCCGGCGGCCTCGGTAGGAGTGGCGGCACCGGCGAGAATGGAGCCCAGCACCACGGCGATCAGTACCAGCGGTGGCAGCAGGCTGCCGAGCAGCTCGGACAGGCTTACCGCTTCGGTTTCTACATTGGGCGCCAGCTGTGGCCGGAAGCGGGCGATCCCGAGGACG
>JBLRXF010000301.1:0-4116 GCA_047920875.1 Haliea sp.
GGGCGGGTTTTCATCACCCCGTTGGCGTCGAGCTCGCCCGCGGCGGGGGTGAAGTGAACCTGTGCATCGGGGCGCTCCTGCGTTTCCGAGGTACGAAAAAACGCGCCGACCTGGGAGGCCGGGTGCGCCAGCAGGCCGCGGCCAGATGTCAGGTACCTGGCAATATTGCCCGCCAGCGCCAGCGGCCGGCTCTCCTCGTAGAAGGTCCTGACGCCGTGCAAGCCCTGGATCACATTGACGGTGAGGTGATCCTGCAGGTTCTCCCCTACCCCGGGCAGATCCTGGATCACCTTGATGTTCAGCGCATCCAGGCGCTCGCCGTTGCCGATACCGGACAGCTCCAGCAACTGCGGGCTGTTGATAACGCCACCACAGAGCAGCACTTCGCGGCGGCTGCGCACGCGGTGGGTCTGTTCCTTCTTGCGTTGACGGGTCTTGTACTCCACGCCTACTGCGCAGCCATCCTCAATCAGCACCCGCTGCACCTGGGCGCCGGTGACGAGGGTCAGGTTGGGGCGCGCGCGGCACAGGGCCAGGTAGGTTTTACTGGTGCTCTGGCGCCGGCCCTTGCGGGTATTGACCTGGTAAAAACCAACCCCCTCCTGTGCCGGCCCGTTAAAGTCCGCATTGAAGGGCAGGCCTGTTTCCATGGCCGCCTGTACGAACATGTCCGCGGGCAGCATTTTGTCCTGCGCGGCCACCTCCTCAACCCACAGCGGCCCGCCGATCCCGTGGATCGCGCTACCGCCCTCGGCCTTGTGTTCGGCGCGGCGGAAATACGGCAGTACGCTGTCGAAATCCCAGCCCTCACAGCCGGCGTCAGCCCAGCTGTCGTAGTCCTGACGCTGACCGCGGATATAGATCATGCCGTTGATCGAACTGGTACCACCCAGCACCTTGCCCCGGGGCCAGGCGATGCGGCGGTTGGCCAGATGCTGCTCTGGATCCGTCTCATAGCACCAGTTCACTGACGGGTTCTTCATCAGGAAAGCAAAGCCCAGCGGAATATGGATCATGGGATTGCGGTCGGGACCGCCGGCTTCCAGCAGCAGTACCCTGCGGCTGGCCTCCCGGGAGAGGCGCAGGGCCAGGGCGCAGCCGGCGGAACCGGCGCCGACAATGATGTAATCGTACTGTTCTGCTGCCATCGGCTCAGGCCTCCGGGTCAAAGCGGATATGCATGTCTTTCATGCCGTTCACGAAAAAGGACTGTACATAGCGCGGCGGCGCCACGAACTGCGGATTGCGCAGGCGCGGGATGATTTCCTCCAGCATGATGCGCAGCTCCAGCCGGGCCAGGTGGGAGCCGATGCAGAAGTGCTGGCCAATGCCAAACGAGCGCAGCTGGTTGGCAAGGTCCGGCTGGCGATCGGCCCGGCGCACGTCAAAGCGGGTGGCGTCGTCGCCGAATACGTCCTCGTCGTGGTTGATGGTGTGGTAGTGCAGCACCAGCTTGTCGCCCTTCTGTACCTGCTGGCCACCAATCTCAACATCCTCCATGGCGGTGCGGCGCATGGCGGTAAAGGCGGTGTTGTAGCGCAGAATTTCCTCACAAGCGTCCGGGATACGATCGGGATTGTGGACCAGGTACTGCAGCTGCTCCGGGTGTTCCATCAGCAGGCGCATGCCGTGGGAGAGCACAGTGCGGGTGGATTCATTACCACCCACCAGGATCAGGATAAACATCCAGCCAAATTCTTCCTCGGTGATGGTGCGCCCCTTCACTTCCCCTTCCAGCAGGTCCTGCAGCAGCCCCGGCTGCGGATTCTTGCGGTGCTTTTCCGCCAGCTGCATAGCGTAGCCGATCACCTCGGCAGAGGCGATCTGCCCGGCCTCCTCGGACACCGACATCTCCGGGTCATCGGCGAAGATCATGGTGTTGGTCCAGGTATAGAACGCCTTGCGGTCCTCAATCGGAACGCCGAGCAGCTCGAGGATTGCAATCAGCGGCAGTTCGGCCGCGACGTCCTCTACGAACTCGCACTCACCGCGCTTCGCCACCGCATCGACGATGCGTTTGGCGTGCTCACGCAGGCTGGGCTCGTAGGCACCAATCTTGGCCGGCGTAAACGCGGCGCGAACAATGCGGCGGACGATCTGGTGCTCCGGCGGATCCATGCCGATGATGGTGCGGCGGTGCACCTCCTGCACCAGCCAGTCGTCATACTCGGTAGGGAACGGTGAGCGCTCGGCAGAAGAAAAGCGCTGCGGATTCTTGCAGATCTCGTCCAGCTCCCGCTGCCGGGTCACCACCCAGTAGGGCACCCCGGTGAGGGGATCGTCCAGTTTCACCAGCGGGCCCGCCTCCCGAATCCTGGCCAGCTCTGCGTAGGGCATGCCCTCCACATAGGTCCTGGGGTCGAGCAGATTGGCAAAAGGACAGCCTGACATGGGGAGCTCCGATGCTGAAAAATAGTGGCGACAAGACAATGCGACATAATTGCGCATTTGTATAGTCTTGTAGAGTCACTGGCTTGTCAAACCCGGTTCTCAGACAAGCAGAATCCGCAGCCCGATCAGCACCAGCACCACCCCGCCCAGCAGCTCGGCCTTGCTCTCCAGCCAGGTACCGCTGCGTCGGCCGATAGTTACGCCGATCCAGCTGAACACGGCCGTGGCCAGGCCGATGATCAGGCAGGCCAGCAGCGGCCCCACGTCCAGCAGCGTCAGGGCGAAACCTGCGGCCATCGCATCGATGCTGGTCGCCAGCGCCAGCAGCAGCATGACTCGATGGCTGACGCGGCGAATCTCCTCCTCCACCCCCTCGCCAAAGGATTCGAAGATCATTTTGCCACCGATCAAGGCGAGCAGCAGGAAAGCGATCCAGGGTGCATACAGGTCCACCCAGCCCAGCACGCTGGTGCCGGCGAGATAGCCGATCAAGGGCATCCCACCCTGGAAGACGCCGAAATAGACGGCGCACAGTAGGGCCAGCTGTCGCGAACGCGCGTGAGGTTTTGAGCCGAGCCCGATGGACACGGCAAAGGCGTCCATACTTAATGCAATGGCGAGAAAGAAGACTTCGATCACAGGGTTTCCCGGAGCGGTAGGGAGCGCGCAATTGTAAGCAAGCGAGACCGGACGCGCCATGGCGGCTGTCAGCAACAGAGCTGCAAGCGCTCAACACCGCGTCACAGGAATGTCATCGTAATGTCACTGTTTATCAACAACTCTGTAACATTGACCACCTAAGGTGCCCCTTGAACGGAAATGCAACGCTCAAGAGGGGAAAGCACCATGAAGCACAAAAAATCGATTTTGGCCATTGCCATCAGCAGTGTACTGGTTGGCGCTCCGGCTTTTTCGCAGCAAATCCCGGTGGGTAGCGAAGGCGCTGCCACCAGCAGCAGCATCAATGCGCCTGCCGTGCGCGGCAAGGTGGTGAACCAGCGCGGCAACTTCCTCGCCGGCGCCATCGTTCGCCTTGAGGGCACCAACCGCGAGACCAGAACCGATAGTCAGGGCAACTTCCGCTTCGACGACCTGGCACCAGGCACCTATCAGGTCTCCATTGACTACCTGGGTTATGACCGTCAGCAAGCAAGCGCTCAGGTGTCTGCTGCTACCGGTGAAAGCCTGACCTTCACCCTGTCGCAATCCGTTGCGGCGGTTGGCCTGGAGGAAATTGTTGTCTACAGCGTCAGCACCCGCGATGCCCAGGCCCGTGCCCTCAACGCCCAGCGCGCTTCCGAGAACATCAAAACCGTCCTGTCCTCGGATTACCTGGGCCGTTTCCCGGACACCAACATCGCTGAATCCATGCAGCGCCTGGCGGGCGCTTCCATCCAGCGTGACCAGGGTGACGGCCGCTACGTCAACGTACGCGGAGCCCCCCTGGAGTACGCCAACGTCTCCATTGACGGTGTAGTGCTGCCCTCTCCGGATGGCGGCACCCGCGCCATCGACCTCGACACCATTCCATCCGACGTGATCTCCAACCTGGAACTGACCAAGGCAATCACCCCGGACATGGATGCCGATGCCATCGCCGGCAATATCAACATCATCACCCAGGGCAACAGCTCCGCGGTGGCCGGTGCGATTATCGAGGCGGTGAACAAACACAACGAACGCAACCCGGACAACCTGGTCATCTACCTGAACTATGCGGCGGTA
>JBLRXF010000302.1:0-4101 GCA_047920875.1 Haliea sp.
CGCCTACCTGCAGCAGCAGCTGGCGCTGTTTGACTCTCTGGCCCGCGAGGGGTTCATACCGGAGCGCGCGCCGGACGAACTGAAGGTTGCCATCGGCCGCAATGGGGAGATCATCAAGGCCAACGGCGGCCGCAAGCGCCTGATGGCGTCGCGGATTCTGGGGCTGGAAAGGATACCGCTGCGGATCGCCTACATGCACCGTGATTGGCTGCAGCGCCACCGTGCTCCCGGTGCACATCGAGGGGACGCCGCGCGGGCCGCGCTGCGGGCGGTCCGTGCCGCCATTGTCGATACCCCGGCAACTCCCTATACTGGCGGCCGCGGCTGATACGCTCGGTTGCGCCCCAGTCACCCACCAAGAAGCCGCCGGCCCGCCATGAACAAGATCAAGCATATTATCGCTGTCGCCTCCGGCAAGGGTGGCGTTGGCAAGTCCACCACAGCGGTCAACCTGGCCCTTGCCCTGCAGTCGCTGGGTGCCCGGGTGGGCCTGCTGGATGCCGACATCTACGGCCCCAGCCAGCCGCGCATGCTCGGCATCGCCGAGGGCACCAAGCCCGAACAGCGGGACGGTCAGTGGCTGTTGCCGGTCATGGCCCATGGCCTGAAAACCATGTCGATGGGCTATCTTACCAGCGAGCGCACGCCTACGGTCTGGCGCGGCCCGATGGCGGGTGGCGCGCTGGTGCAGATGCTGGAGCAGACGCTGTGGGAAGCGCTGGACTATTTGGTAATCGACATGCCCCCGGGTACCGGCGACATCCAGTTGACCCTGTCGCAGAAGGCGACCGTGGCCGGTGCAGTGATTGTGACCACGCCGCAGGATATCGCCCTGCTGGATGCGCGCAAGGGGATTGAAATGTTCCGCAAGGTCGATGTGCCGATCCTCGGTGTCATCGAAAACATGGCGGTACACATCTGCAGCCAGTGCGGCCATGCCGAGCACATTTTCGGCAGTGCCGGCGGCGGGCAGGTGGCTGGTGACTACGGGGTGCCGCTGCTTGCCAGCCTGCCACTTGCCCTGTCCATTCGCGAGCAGACCGATGCCGGCACGCCGACGGTAGTGGCGGCGCCGGATTCACCGGAAACGGCTCTGTACCTGGACGCCGCGCGGGCGATTCAGGCTGCCCTGGACGGGAACGGAACGGGCGCGGCGAATGCCTTCCCCAATATCAGTATTTCTGACGACTGAACGGAGCAACCCCGCAGGTGAGCATCAAGGCAGACAAATGGATTCGCCGCATGGCGGCAGAGCACGGCATGATCGAGCCCTTCGAGCCGGGCCAGGTTCGCACCGACGGTGAGCGCCGGCTGATTTCCTACGGCACCTCCAGCTACGGCTATGACGTACGCTGCTCCGAGCACTTCAAGGTGTTCACCAATATCAACTCCGCGACGGTAGATCCCAAGGCCTTCGATGAAAACAGCTTTGTGGATGTGCACGGCGCAGTCTGCGTAATCCCGCCCAACTCCTTCGCTCTGGCCAGCACCGTGGAGTACTTTCGTATTCCGCGCAATGTGCTCACCATTTGCCTGGGCAAGTCCACCTATGCGCGCTGCGGGATCATCGTCAATGTGACGCCGCTGGAGCCGGAATGGGAGGGGCACGTGACCCTGGAGTTTTCCAATACTACGACCCTGCCGGCAAAGATCTATGCCAATGAGGGCGTGGCCCAGATGCTGTTTTTCGAGTCCGATGAAGTCTGTGAAACCAGTTATCGCGACCGTGGCGGCAAATACCAGGGGCAGCGCGGCGTCACCTTGCCCAGGGCCTGACCTGCAGTCAGTGCTTGGCGGTTGCGGCCGCGACCTGGGTGCCGCCGATACGGGCGTCAGCCAACAGGACTTCGACCGGCTTGCCATCCTCGATGTGGACGGTTTTCACCATCAGATAATCCCAGTCAGGCGCAAACCAGATATCGGATTCGCGGTCGGGGTCGTCGTGCAGGCGTTCGAAGTGCAGCGCGTTCACCGGGCCCAGGGGCGTATCCAGGATTTCATCGCCCACATAGACCAGTTCATAGTCCTTCACCCGCTTGCCATCGGCAATGCGCACACTGATGTTCTCACGCGGGTTGTCCTTGCTCATCAGATGCAGCCGCAGCTGTTCCTGCTGGCTCATGCGGTCCAGGGTGCCCTCGCTGTACGGCAGCTCGTGCCACTCCTCCTTGTAGAGGCTGCGCACCGTGTCCGCGCCGGGCGTAAAGTGCACTTCGCGGCGACGGTTGATCAGCCCGGTACCCTGGTAGATATAGGAACGCGGCTTGACCTGACCATTGTCCACCGCGAACACGGCAACCTCGTGGAAACCCACCACCAACAGCTTGCCGCCGTTGGTCAGGGTGTAGCCGCCTTCGCCGTCCGTCTTCAGCTCGCGCTCCAGGGTCACGGTCATGCCGCGTGCGGTCGTGGTGTACTCGGCCTGATAGGGCTGCAGAGTCGCCGCGGGCGATGTTTCTGGTGCGTCTGTGTCAGCGAGGCCGCTGCCGGTTGCAGTCAGCAGCAGGGTGGTGAGCAACATCCTGCGGCCGATACGGCATGCCGCTGGCGGGAATCTTCTGGCCATCGAGAAATGCTCCTTGTTCGTTCAGCGTCAGCCGCCCCTGCAGGAACCAGAGGGCCGCCAGCGGATAGATTTCGTGTTCCAGGGCAATGACCCGGCGGGCGAGGCTGTCTGCCGTGTCATCGGGCAGTATCGACACCTTTGCCTGCAGCACCGGAGGGCCGCCGTCCAGTTCTTCCGTGACGAAGTGAACGGTGCTGCCGGCCTCGCTGTCACCGGCATCCAGCGCCCGCTGGTGCGTGTTCATGCCGGGATACTTGGGCAACAATGAGGGATGAATGTTCAATAATCTACCGGCAAAAGGTGTGATAAATACCGGGGTGAGGATGCGCATGAAGCCGGCCAGGATGATCAGGTCGGGTTGCGCCTGGCACAAACGCTGCACCAGGGCGGCGTCAAAAGATGCCCGGTCGGGGTAGTCACCGTGGGGGATGCAGGCGGTTTCGATGCCAGCCTTGCGGGCGCTGTCCAGGCCCTCGGCATCGGCACGATTGCTGAGCACCAGACACACCCGCGCGGGCAGCGCGCCCCGGGCACAGGCCTCCAGAAAGGCGAGCATATTGGAGCCGCGCCCGGAGATCAGGATCGCGATCCGGCTCTCGGCAGCCGGTGTCATCAGACCAGTTCCACCCCGCGTTCGCCGGCCACAACGTGACCCAGACGCCAGGCCATCAGCTCGTTGTCAGCCAGAGTGGCCAGCGCAGCCGCTGCGGACTCCTCCGCCACGCACAGAACCATGCCAACGCCGCAGTTGAAGGTGCGATACATCTCGGGCGTGGCAACATTGCCCTGGGCCTGCAGCCACTGGAAGATCTCCGGCCACTCCCAGCTGCCGGTATCGACGATGGCGCGGCAGCCCTCTGGCAGTACCCGCGGCAGATTCTCCGGCAGGCCGCCGCCGGTGATATGGCTCAGGGCTTTCACGTCCAGCTGCTTGAACAGGGCCAGTAGGGGCTTTACGTAAATGATGGTCGGGGTGAGCAGGGTCTGGCCCAGGGTGCTGTCGGCGAAGGGCTGCTGCAGATCAGCGCCGCTGACTTCAATGATCTTGCGGATCAGGGAGTAGCCGTTGGAGTGAGGGCCGCTGCTGCCGATGGCAATCAGGCAGTCACCGGGAGCGACCTTGCTGCCGTCGATGATGTCGGCCTTTTCCACCACGCCGACGCAAAAACCGGCCAGATCGTAATCCTCGCCCTCGTACATGCCCGGCATCTCTGCTGTCTCGCCGCCTACCAGGGCGCAGCCTGCCAGCTCGCAGCCGCGACCAATCCCGGTAATCACCGCAGCTGCGGTGTCCACATCGAGCGCACCGGTGGCGTAGTAGTCGAGAAAGAACAGGGGTTCGGCGCCTGCGACGACGAGGTCGTTGACACACATGGCCACAAGATCGATGCCGATGGTGTCGTGGATCCCCATTTCCATGGCCAGGCGCAGTTTGGTGCCCACGCCATCGGTGCCCGATACCAGGACCGGCTGCTTGTAGCCGGCCGGCAGTTCGCAGAGGGCGCCAAAACCGCCCAGGCCGCCCAGGACCTCAG
>JBLRXF010000303.1:0-4081 GCA_047920875.1 Haliea sp.
GCCGGGCACCACCCTCCCTGCCCCCGGGTAATCCCGACTGTGGTAACGCGGCATGAAAGACAAGCACCTGATTGATGTTCACGAGTTTGCACCGGCGGAAGTTGGTGAAATCGACCTCTACCAGCGTCGGGAAAAGATCTACACCCGCAAGATAGAGGGGTTTTTTCAGCGTGTGCGCCTGTACACCGGCTGGCCGCTGTTGATCGGCTACTTCCTGCTGCCCTGGCTGTCCTGGGACGGACGCCAGGCGGTCTGGTTCGATCTGCCCGAGCGCAAATTCCATATTCTGGGTCTGGTCTTCTGGCCTCAGGATTTCCCCCTGCTGGCATTTCTGCTCATCATCTCGGCCTTTGCCCTGTTCGCCGTCACCGTATTCGCTGGCAGGGTGTGGTGTGGCTACACCTGTCCGCAGACAGTGTGGACCTCAATCTTCATGTGGATAGAGCAGAAGTTTGAGGGCAGTCGCAACCAGCGGATACGCATGGACAAAAGCCCCTGGACCGCCCAGAAGGTGCTGCGCAAAGGACTCAAGCACGCGGGCTGGATGTTTGTTGCCTTCCTCACCGGCATGACCTTTGTCGGCTACTTCTATCCCGTACGGGAACTGTTGCCCGATCTGCTGACCCTGTCCGCGGGCCAATGGGGGCTGCTCTGGACCCTCTTCTTCACCCTGGCCACCTACATCAACGCTGGCTGGATGCGGGAGCAGGTCTGCAAGTACATGTGTCCCTATGCGCGCTTCCAGTCCGTCATGTTCGACCAGGATACCCTGATCGTCTCCTACGACCCGGCGCGCGGCGAACCCCGTGGCTCACGCAAGCGGGAGGTGGACTACAAGGCGCAGGGCCTGGGTGACTGCATCGACTGTGAGCTCTGCGTACAGGTATGTCCGACCGGTATCGACATTCGCAACGGGCTGCAGTACGAATGTATCGGCTGTGCCTTGTGCATCGATGCCTGCAACTCTGTGATGGACAAGATGTCCTACCCAAGGGGTTTGATCAGCTACACCAGTGAGCACCAGCTGCAGGGTGGAACGACGAAATGGCTGCGCCCCCGCATCATCGGTTACGTGCTGGTCCTGTGCGTCATGGTCGGGCTGTTCAGCTATCGGGTGACGACTCGGGTACCGCTGGAACTGACTGTCATCCGCGATCGGAATGAATTGTATGTCACCACGATGGAGGGCAAGATCGAGAATATCTACACCCTGAGTCTGGTCAACATGGAACAGTCCATGCACGAGTTCGAGATTCTTATCAGTGGTATAGAGGGCGCCGAGATCATTGGCGACACGCTCTACACCCTTGACGGCGGCGAGGTGCGCAGCATCAGCCTGCGAGTCAGTGCCGCGCCGGAACAGTTGCCGCGTCCCAGCAACAATATCCTGTTCACGGCCAGAGCCACCGACCAGGAGTCTCTGGAAATTCATTCTGAATCGCGTTTCATGAGGCCGCTGTAATGAAGCCGGTATATCCCGATCAAGACACCACCCCCTGGTACCGCCAGTTCTGGCCCTGGTTCCTGATTGCCCTGCCGGGAACGGTGGTGGTCATCAGCTTCCACCTGCTGTACACCGCCTACAAGCATTCCGATGACCTGGTAGTGGATCAGTACTACAAGGTGGGCCTGGCGATCAATCGCCAGCTGGAACGGAAGGAGCGCGCCGAGGAGCTGGCGCTGGCGGCGCAGTTCACCATCACCAGCCAGCAGGTGACTGCCCGACTGGATGGGCCCGTGACAGCGGAAATCCTGGAGCTGACTTTCTCTCATCCGATGGAAGCCGACCGCGACTTCAGCATCCCCCTGCAGCGGGTGGGCCCGGGGATCTACAACGGTCAGCTGACGGCCGCGGTCGCCGAGCGCTGGCACTGGATCCTCAGTGACGGCGCGGGGAACGAATGGCGCCTGGACGGGATCGTGCGCGCGGCAGATCTGCTCACCGAAGAGTCGTGAGGAGGCAGACACAGCCATGAGCGGCTCCCAGCCCTGCTTTCACTGCGGTGAGTCTGTCCCCTCCGGCGCCCGCTTCAGCGTCGATATCGATGGCATTGCCCAGCCCATGTGCTGCCCCGGCTGCCGGGCTGTTGCCAGCCTGATTGCCGATAGCGGCATGGCGAGCTTCTATCGCCAGCGCACGGCCTTCAGCGAAAAGCCGGCCAGCGATACTGCACCCTCGCTGGAGGAGTACCGGCTCTACGATGACCCAAGCTTGCGCAGCCAGTTCTGCCACCCTGGCGCGAATGGCACGGAAACCGCGCGCCTTCTTCTGGGCGGCGTCACCTGTGCGGCCTGCACTTGGCTGATCGAGCAGACACTGCTGCGGGAGCCCGGTATTCTCGACGCCCAGGTCAATCTGCAGCAGCAGCGGCTGCTGGTGCAGTTCGACAACACCCGCATCCAGCCCAGCGAAATCTTCGCCCTGGTTGAATCACTCGGCTACAAAGCGAGACCGTTCCACAACAGCAGCCAGCGCGAGCAGATCGAACAGGAATACCGCGCCGACCTGCGCCGCGTCTCGGTAGCGGGCATCGGCATGATGCAGGTGGGGATGTTCGGCATCGCGCTGCATGCGGGCGACATGCAGGGTATTGCCCTTGAATACCAGACGCTGCTGCGGGTTGTCAGCCTGCTGGTCGCCAGCTTTGTAATGGTTTACTCCGCGCGCCCTTTCTTCACGACGGCCTGGCGTCATCTGCGTCACGGCTCGCTGGTGATGGATCTGCCGGTGGCCCTGGCCATTGGCCTGGCTTTCGCCGCCAGCGTCTGGGCCACCGCGACCGGCGGCGGCGAAGTCTATTTCGATTCGGTAGTGATGTTTACCTTCTTCCTGCTTATGGGGCGGTTCTTCGAGAAACGCGTACGGCGTCGGCACATGCTCGCCTGCCACGATGCCGAAGGCGACCTTCCATTGGCGGTTACCGCGCGCCGCGGAAACACCTGGGAGCGGATACCGCGGCGTTTGCTCCAGACCGGCGACACCATCCGGGTTGTAGCCGGCGAAACCATCGCTGTTGATGGCACAGTGCACAGCGGGACCAGCGCCGTGCGCGAAGACACCTTCAACGGCGAATACGTGCCCCGCACGGTGTCACCGGGCGACGCCGTCTTTGCCGGGACCATCAATCTTGAGGGCAGCCTCGAGCTTGAGGTGCAGCAGCTGTACGAAAACAGCCGCCTGGCGGCGCTGCAACAGAGTGTGGAGCGGGCCCAGCGGGCCAAGCCCGACCTGGCGCGGATGGCAGACCGCCTCTCCGCCTGGTTCGTGGCCGGTATTCTTATCATTACGGCAATTACCGGGTTGGTCTGGTACCAGATCGCGCCGGAGCAGGTACTGTGGATCTGCCTGTCGGTGCTGGTCATCAGCTGCCCCTGCGCGCTGGCTCTGGCCACTCCAGCGGCGCTCACCGCAGCCGCCAGCGCCCTGCGCGGCAAGGGCGTGGTGGTCCATGGTGACAACGCCATTGAAGCACTGTCCCGGGCCCGGCTGCTGGTATTTGACAAGACTGGCACCCTCACCGAGGGCAAACTGCAGCTGGAGCGGATTGAACCCTGCGGCCCGCTGCAGAGGGAAACGCTCACCGCGCTTGCCAGTGCACTGCAGCAACACTCCAATCACCCCATTGCTCACGCCTTTGGTGACTTCGCGCCGTTGGCATCACTGACTGACCCTGTCTATGCAATAGGTGCCGGCGTTGAGGCAAGCTTCGAGGGGCAGCGTTACCGCATGGGCAGTGAGCGCTTCTGTCGCGAGCTTGCACCCGAACTGCAGCCAGTGCCAGATGCCAACCTGTACTGGGTTGCCCTGTGCAGCCGGGATCAGCCGCTGGCCTGGCTCGGATTCTCTGACCGCTTGCGCCCCGAAGCGGCCGAGGTGGTGGCCGCCGCCCGGGAAGCGGGGATGTCGCTGGCCCTGCTGACCGGAGACAGCTCCTCCGCCGGCGAGCGGCTGGCGGCCCAGCTCGGCTTTGATCACGTCGGCATCGGCATGTCTCCGGACGACAAAATGCAGCAGGTGCGCAGTTGGCAGGAGCAGGGACACATCGTCATGGCGGTCGGAGACGGGCTCAACGACGCGCCG
>JBLRXF010000304.1:0-4062 GCA_047920875.1 Haliea sp.
CTGGCGCCGGTTTTCGCCTGGCTGTGGACCCGCCTCGGCCGCCGGGGAATAGAGCCCAGCACGCCGGTCAAGTTTGCCTTTGGCGTCGCGCTTGCCGGTCTGGGCTTCGGGGCCCTGGTGCTGGGCGCGGCTACGCCCAACGAAGCGGGCCTGGTGCTTGGCTACTGGATGGTGCTCGCCTATCTGCTGCACACTGCCGGGGAGCTGTGCCTGTCGCCGGTGGGACTGTCCGCGGTGACCAAGCTGGCAGTGCCCAGCGTCGTTGGCGTGATGATGGGCGCCTGGTTCCTGGCCACCGCCTACTCCCAGCATGTAGCGGCACAGCTGTCCAAGCTCGCCGCGCTGGATGCCGATACCGGCCTGGCCGATGTGGGCACGGCGCTGGCGAGTTACACCGAGTTGTTCACCACCCTGTTCTACGTTGGACTGGGGATTGCCACACTGCAATTGCTGATCGCACCGCTGCTGCGCAAAATGATGCACGGGATCCACTGAGTGCGCCGGCCCTGAAGGAGTTGCAAGCATGAGCACGAAAAGGCGGGAATTCGATCTGGTTATCTGGGGCGCAACCGGTTTTACCGGAGCGCTGGTGGCGGAGTACATGGCGCAGACCTACGGCAGCGAGGGAGCACTGCGCTGGGCGCTGGCAGGGCGCAGCGAGGACAAGCTGAAACTGCTGCAGACGTCCCTGCAGCGCCACTATGGCGGCGAACCAATCCCCATCATCCTCGCCGACAGCGAGGACCCCGACACCCTGCAGGACATGGTGCAGCGCACCCGGGTGATCTGCACCACGGTCGGGCCCTATGCTCGCTATGGCACGCCCCTGGTCGCCGCCTGCGCGACCTCAGGCACACACTATTGCGACCTCACTGGCGAGGTGCAGTGGATGGCGCGGGTCATCCCCGATTACCAGGCCGCCGCCGCTGACAGCGGTGCACGCCTGATACACAGCTGCGGCTTCGACTCCATCCCCTCGGACATGGGCACCTTGTACCTGCAGCAGTGCATGCTGCAGCGCCACGGGGTGTCGGCGCACTACGTCAAGGCCCGGGTCGGGCGGACCCAGGGCACGGCCAGCGGCGGCACCATTGCCAGCATGCTGGAGGTACTCGATGAGGCAAAACGCGACCGCAGCGTGCGCAAGCTGCTGACCAATCCCTACGCCCTGTGCCCGCCGGGCACCACAGGTCTGGACGGTCCGGACCAGGCGGGCGTGCGCTATGACAGCGATTTTCACCAGTGGACCTCGCCCTTTGTCATGGCGGCAATCAACGGCCGGGTGGTGCGCCGCAGCCACTGCCTGCTCGGCAAACCCTGGGGCGAGGACTTCCAGTACGACGAGTCGCAGCTGTGCAGTTCCCGGGCCCAGGCACTGCGCAACACTCTGGCGCTGGGAGCGGCCATGGCCGGGCTGGCGACGGCGCCGGGGCGCAAGCTGCTGGGTCGCTTCCTGCCCAAACCCGGGGAGGGTCCAAGCCGCGAGCAGCGCGAGGCCGGGCACTACGAGCTGTTCTTTCACGGCGTCCACCCGCAGGACAGCGCGCTGGACCTGCGGGTGCGGGTTGCAGGCACGCTGGACCCCGGCTACGGCTCCACCGCGCGCATGCTCGCAGAGGCAGCGGTCTGCCTGGCGCAGGATCCGTTGACCGTCGGCGGCGGTTTCTGGACCCCCGCCTCCGGCCTGGGCGACCATCTGCTGCGGCGCTTGCGAGAGCACGCGGGCCTGACCTTTGAGGAGGTCCCCGCGCGTTAGGTCGCTCCGGTGGCTGGCAAACTGAGGGCAAAGGCCTTACATTGCCGAACAATACGCTCAGCAAACAGAGGCGCAAAAGCGGGGTGAAACGCTTCAATCTCTCGTTCCGGGGAGAGATCCTTCAGGGCCACGACCCGGTGATCGTCCGGCGCAACTTTGCCCGCCTGTTTGCTATCCGTGATCCGCAGCGTGTCGAACAGTTCTTCTCCGGCAAACCGGTGGTCCTTCGGCGCAACCTCGACCCCCAACGCGCCGCATCCTGGCAGCTGCGGATGCGCGGTCTGGGCCTGCAGGTGGAGCTGGTCGCCCAGGACGTTGGCACTGGAGCAGCTGTCGAACCTGCGCGATCTGCAACAGCACCGGCAGCAGCTGCCGCCACTGCGGCACCGGCGCCCCGCAGCTCCGCCCGCTGGGCGCCCAATCCCTACAGCTTGCGACCCTATCAGGTGGGCACAGCACAACGGCAACGACTCGCCCGAGCGGCGAGGCTGCAGCGGGCCGGTCTGGCGACCGCTGTGGTTGCCGCACTGGCACTGGCGCTGCTGATGGTGGGCCTGCGCATGCTACCGCCGCCAGCAGCTGTGCCGGCTCTGGTTGCCGCGGCCAGCCACAGCGGCAGTGAACTCATGCTCGCCACCGGTGAATTTCTGCTTCAGCACGACCGCTCTGGCGCAGAACAGGAGATCCTGCTCCTCAGCCATTTCGGTTTCACCGACCGTTTGCAAAACCTTGTGTGGGAGGGACCACAAACCCTGCTGGTGCTGGGCGAGAACAAGGCCCGAGGCAATCTGTATCGCTGCCAGCTTGCAGAGCGCCAGTGTCGCTTGCTGGCGGATGAGTCCGGCCCCTTGCAAGCAGACGCGGTGGCCGTGATTGCAGCCAGCGGCCAGCTGATTGTTGCCAACAGCAGCAGATCGCTGCTTTCTCTGCACACCGCGCTGGGTCACAGGCTCGCCAGCACCGAACGTCAGCTGCCATTGCAGCCGGTACTGCGGGCACAGGATGGTCTGCTGCTGATCAACAGCGCCGAGGGCCCGGGCATCAGCGTGCTGCGTTACGAACCTCAAAGCTTTGCCCAACAGCTGGACGAAATTCTGCTGCTGCCCCCCGCTGCCCTGGAAGCGGGATTCGTCGCTATCCGGGATTTCGCCTGGAGCGGAGAGCAGTGGTGGGCCACCCTGGAGAATCCGGACACCGGCGCTTTCGGCCTGTTTCGCTTCGACGCGCTGTGGAATACGCTGGCAGAAGTCGCGCTGGCACCCGCACAAGAACCGGGCGCTTTGGTGCCCTGGGGCACCCGGATGCTGATGCTGGACCGGGAACGAGGCCAGCTCCTGCGGTTCAGCGCAGAGGGCGAGCCCGGAATTGCCCTGGCATCACCCCATTTGCAGGGCATGGCGGCTGCACGCACCGAAACCCTGACCCTGCGCGAACAGCTGGGGAAGCTGGCGACCGTGCTGCTCGCATTGCTGAGCCTGGCGGCCTCCCTGTTCACGCTATGGCAGCGCCAGCGCCAGAGAGTTTTTGCTGCCGATCGCCAGCGCTCAGCACCGCCGCTGGGGAGCCGGGCCAGCGAGATATTGTGGTTACCGCCGCAGCCGCAAAAGCCGAGGCGTTTTGGGATGCTGTCAGCACGCCTTGGCGCGCAGCAGAATCACCTCGGCGTGCTGGGCAAGCAGCTGATTCTGGTGGACCACCGGGGCATTTACCATGTCGGCAACGGCATTCACCTGCAACAGCATCCCCTGTTCCTGCTGGCGGAGGATGTCATCGTGTATACGGGGTCGGGCCGCCGCGCTTTCGCAGCCGACGCCTGGCCACTGGTGCAGCCCACGCTGGCGGCCGCGGGCAAGGCTGACACTGCCACCGTTGTGGTGACGCTGCTGGAGAGTCGCCATCCGCTGGCGTTGACGGCGGTCGGGCTACTGGTCATTCTGCTGGCAAGCGGACTGCTTCTGCTATTCTGAGGCGACGCCGCAGCTGCAATTTCGCTATACTCCCGGGCTTGCAGGTGCCGCAGCCTTCCTTGCGGCGCACCCGGCAAGGAGCTCTCGCCCTACATGGATAAGCCCAAACCCAAGCGCAAGCGCACCCGGCCCCGGCGCGATGTCGCCCTCATGGTGACCTGCCTCGCAGACCTGATGCGCCCCTCGGTTGCCTTCGCCGCGGTACGCCTGTTGGAGCGCGCCGGCTGCCGCGTCAGCGTGCCAGACCTGCAGACCTGCTGCGGCCAGCCCGCTTACAACAGCGGTGAAATCCATGCTGCGGTGCCAGCCGCGCGCGCAGTGATCGACCTGTTTGAGCCC
>JBLRXF010000305.1:0-4012 GCA_047920875.1 Haliea sp.
CTACAGCGACAGCTACTACGCCACCGAGGACAACGTGTCCTTCGCCCGCCCCGGCAGCAGCCTGGTCTGGGGGGAAGTGGACAGCTACTCGCTGCTGAACGGGCGTATCGGCCTGGAAGCAGAATCCTGGTCGATCTACCTATGGGGGCGCAATATCCTCGACAAAGAGTATGACCAGACCTGGACCTCCGATTTCCTCGGCACCGTCGCTAACTTCCCCGGCGATCCGCGCACCTACGGGGTAGAGGTGTCCTACAAATTCCTCTGAGAGTGCCGGCACGCTCCACCGTCCGGGATCTGCACTGCCGGGTCCCGTTGTTTCTCAACTTTAACCAGGGGAATGACATCATGCACCAGTCTCTGATCAGCTTGCGCAACTTCACCCTAGGTACGGCCCTTGCCGCCGTGGCGGCTCTGGCCACAGCGGAGGAAGTCGAGTACCTGAGTGGCAGCGGGGTGCTGCCTGACAACCTGCCGTTCTCGGAAGCGGTACGCGTTGGCAATACCTATTACCTCTCGGGACAGCTGGGCGTCAAACCCGGGAAGATGGAGCTGGTCGAGGGCGGTATCCGCGAGGAGGCCCGCCAGACCATGGAGAATATCGGTGCAGTCCTGGCGGCACACGGGTTGGGCATGAATGACATCGTCAAGTGCACCGTGATGCTGGCGGACATGTCCGAGTGGGGAATTTTCAATGAGGTTTACCGCACCTTCTTCACCCAGAACTATCCTGCCCGCAGCGCCTTCGGCAGCAACGGGCTCGGTCTCGGCGCGAGAGCCGAGGTGGATTGCATCGCCGTCGCCAGCCAGGGTAACGGCGAATGAGCAAGCGTACGCGGTTTTGCGCTTTATTACTGTCTGCCCTGGCATTGACGGCCACCGCGGCTGACCGCGGCTGGGAAACCATCGCACCGGGTGGGGACACCCTGTGCGCAACGGGCACACCGTTCAACTTCCATGTCCGCCCAGCGGATCCGGAAAAGGTCATGATCTTCTTCAACGGCGGCGGCGCCTGCTGGTCAGCCGAGACCTGTGACGTGGCCGGCAAGCCCAGTTACCGCCCATTCGCCAGTGCCGAAGCCGGCAACGACCCCCGCAACCACGATGGCGCCTTTGCCCTGGACAACCCCGAGAATCCTTTCCGTGACTGGTCCCAGGTGTTTGTCTCCTACTGCACGGGCGACGTTCATCTGGGCGCCGCCGAGGCCAGCTACACGCGCGCCGACGGCACCGATTTCAAAATCCACCATCGCGGCTGGGCCAACAGCATGGCAGCGCTGGACTATCTTTTCACCCACTTCACAACGCCGACGCGCGTCGTGGTTGCAGGCGGCAGCGCCGGCGCCCTGTCCTCACCAGTGTTTGCCGCCATGGTTGCCCGCCATTACCCGGAAACCGAGGTCATCCAGTTCGCCGGCGGTGGCGCCGGCTACCGGCTACCTCCACCCACTGGGCTATGGCAGCGCTGGAACGTGTTGGCCGCACTGCCCGACTGGTACACGGGCGATTACCATACAGCCGAGACATTGACCATCCCTGACCTCTATCGACTCGCTTTCAAGGCTGCGCCAGCGCTGCGTTTTCATCAGTTCGATCACGCCTATGACGCAGTACAGGAGGACTTCCACCGCATGCTCGGCCAGCCCGTGGAACTGCTGCCGGGACTGGACGCCAACCGCACCGAACTGCAGGCAGACATCCCCGCGCTGCGGGCCTATGTCGCGGCCGGCGAGTTTCATACACTGCTGCGCTACAGCGAACTCTACAGCCGGGAAACCGCCGGCATCAGGGCGGTAGACTGGGTGTTCAGTTTGATCTCAGGTGAGGATGTGGCGGATGTCCATTGTGGAGCTCCGGCCACCTGCCGCTGAAAGATCAGCACATAAACACAATCAATTGATCCCGGACAATGCCACCGGCGCCGCTTGAACTATGCTTGCAGCATGGGCTCACAACGCCGGGGGTAATCCGTGACACACTGCATCCTGTGGTTCAATGAAGTCGGCCTGCAACACTTGGCGGAGGTGGGCGGCAAAAACGCCAGCCTGGGGGAAATGTATCAGCAACTTGCAGCAGAGGGCCTCGCCGTGCCCTATGGTTTTGCCACCACCGCCCAGGCCTTCCGCGATTATCTCTCTGCCAACAACCTGCACCAGCCCATCAGCGACGCCCTTGCAGAACTGGCTGCGGGTGGGGAGTCCCTCGCCGCCACGGGACACACAATTCGCGAATGTATTCGCGGCGGTGAGTTCTCCGCCGACCAGTTCAAGCAAATCGCCGATGCCTATCGGCTCCTCTGTGAACAACAGCAATACCCGGACATGCCGGTTGCGGTGCGCAGCTCTGCGACCGCCGAGGACCTGCCCCAGGCGAGCTTTGCGGGCCAGCAAGAGAGCTTTCTCAACGTCCGCGGTGTCGATGCTCTGCTGGCAGCCTGCCGCGAGTGCTATGCCTCACTGTACACCGACCGCGCCATCGCCTATCGCGAGGAACAGGGCTTTGCCCACGACCAGGTGGCCCTGTCAGTCGGGGTGCAACAGATGGTGGAATCTGCGGCGGCGGGGGTGATGTTCACCCTGGACACCGAGAGCGGCTTCCCCGACATCGTGTTGATCAGCGCGGCCTGGGGTCTGGGGGAAACCGTCGTCAAGGGATCAGTAAACCCCGACCGCTACATGGCCTACAAACCCTTTCTGGAGCGGCCAGAACTCAACCCGGTGATTGAGGCCACCGTTGGCAGCAAGCTCTGCAAGATGCGCTATGCCCTGCCGGAGGACGAAGGTCAGGGAGCGCATGGGCGCGCAGAAGCAACCGTGACCGTTCCTACCAGCATTGACGAGCAGCGCAGCAGAGTACTTCAGGACGACGCTGTGCTGCAGCTCGCGCGCTGGGCGCAGCTCATAGAGCGCCACTACCAGCGCCCCATGGATATCGAGTGGGCCCGGGACGCCAGCGGCCAGCTGTTCATCGTCCAGGCGCGGCCGGAAACCATCGAATCCCAGAAGGACCGCAGCGTGCTGGTCAGCTACAAACTGACAGACAAGGGCAAGGTACTGCTGGAGGGCTCGAGTGTCGGCAGCGCCATCGCCTGCGGCCCGGTCTGTGTGGTCGCGAACCCGAACGACGTCGAGCATTTTCCCGAGGGCGCTGTCCTGGTCACCGAGCGCACCGACCCGGACTGGGTACCCATCATGCGCAAGGCCGCCGGCATTGTCACCAACAGCGGTGGCACCACCAGTCACGCGGCCATCGTCAGCCGCGAGCTGAAAAAGCCCGCCATCGTCGGTTGCGGCAATGCCACGGAGCTGCTGCACGACGGCATGGACATCACCATCAGCGGCGCCGACGGCGCCACCGGCAAGGTCTACGAGGGCATTCTCGACTTCGCCTGCGAGACCATCAGCCTGGCGGACCTGCCAGCGACCAAAACCGCGCTGATGATCAATGCGGCGCTGCCGGACGGGGCCCTGCAGTGGTGGCAACTGCCTGTCGCCGGGATCGGTCTGACCCGGATCGAGTTCATCATTTCCAGCCAGATCCGGGTCCATCCCATGGCCCTGGTGCACCCGGAGAAAGTGACGGACCCCGAGGTCGCGCGGCAAATCGCCGATCTCCACCACGGCTTTGCGCAGCCGACCGACTACTTCGTCGACACGCTGGCCCGTTCCGTGGCCAAGATCGCCGCTTCCCAGTATCCGCGGCCGGTGATCGTGCGCATGTCGGACTTCAAATCCAACGAGTACCGGGGCCTGCTCGGCGGCGAGTACTTCGAGCTGGAGGAGGAGAACCCCATGCTCGGCTTTCGCGGCGCCTCCCGCTACTACCACCCGCTATACCGGGAGGGCTTCCAGCTGGAATGCCAGGCGATTCGCCGCGCCCGGGAGGACATGGGCTTCGACAACATCATCGTCATGATCCCCTTCTGCCGCACGCCCAGGGAGGCGGACCAGGTACTGGAAGCGATGGCGGAAGCGGGGCTCAAGCGCAGCAGCGCCAGTCTCAAGGTCTACGT
>JBLRXF010000306.1:0-3999 GCA_047920875.1 Haliea sp.
GGCAAGCCACAGTCTACAGGCAGGCACTCCGGCGGGCCTGGCAAGAGTACCGCGCAGGGAGCCGCCGCGGATAAAGGGCCCGCCACCGCCCTGGCAGCGGCCTTTGCCAGCGCCCGCAAGGATCGCTGAGATTGCCGCGGCTGCAGTGCACCTAGGCCTTGTCCAGCCAGCCCAGTTCTGCCGCCTGCAGCAGCAGCTCACTGGCGGGACCGGATTCCACGAGGGGACGCAGCCAGGGGACGAGACGCGCCAGCAACCCGGGCGTACTGTGTAACAGGGGCACCGCCAGCAAAATACTGTCACCGGCGCTGTTCAGGCGCACACTGTGTTCGGGCCGCTGCGGGTTGGGGCTAACTACCAGCGCAGCCCACTGAGGCACCACGCCCTGCTGCAGCTGCGCCTGCAATTCGGCTGCCAGCTGCTGCAGTTCCGCAAACAGCTGCTGGCACAGGGAACGGTATTGGGCCAGAGACCCCGCGCTGCCTCCGCCCATGACGGGAAACTGCACACGCAGCCCGTCCTGCTGACAGACCGGGCCGAGAGGGGTGAAGCTCCAGCTTGGCGGCCTGCTCACCGGGCTGACGAGCATCGGTTCAGGCACACGCTCACGCCTTGCAGAGAGCAATTCCAGGCAATCCTGCTCGGCGCAAAAGCGCTTGAGAATGGCCTGCTCCAGCGCTGCCTGCTGCCCCCCGCGGGGGTGGCTGATCATTACACCCTGGGGGCCCACCAGAATACCGGCATCCGCCACCGGCGCCGGCAACAAGACCACAGGCGCGCCCTGCTCAACGTCATCATGCAGCCGCAGCAGGTCCCGGGCATATACCTCCACCGCAAGCGACCAGCCAAGCAAACGCTCGGACCGCGAGTCCTCCTTTGCCTGCTGGCGCGCCAGGCCCGCCTCGGCGATATGAATTTCGGCCATCTCCAGCAGGGCAATGCGAGCGAAGGTGCTGCGGCTGGCGGGATCGGCCTGCTCCAGGGTCGCTACCAGCCGCTGAAATCGCGACATGTCTGCGGCAGCTGCCGCCTGCACCGGCAACAAGATCGACAGGACCAGGGCAGCCAGCGCCAGGTGGCGCAACACTGTGCGACTGACCGGTATCTGTACAGTGGAATCGACCAAAGCGCTTTCCCCTCGCCGCGGCGATGCTCTAAACTTGCAATCCAATAATAACGAGGCCCTCTTGATGTACCGCAAAATATTTCCCCCCATGCTGCTCGCGGCACTGTTGCTTGCCGGCTGCGAGCACAAGACCGAAACCACTGCCACCACTGCGGACCCAACGCCAGGCGCGGCCACCGAGCGGGCGCCCGATGTGGAGTGGCAACAGCACGGCCTTAACGCCGCGGAAACCCGCTTCAGCGAGCTGCAGGACGTCAACAGCACCAACGTGTCTGAGCTGGGGCTGAGCTGGCACTTTGACTACCCGACGAACCGCGGCATGGAAGCGACCCCGCTGGTTGTCGACGGCGTCATTTATACCACGGCATCGTGGAGCATGGTGTTTGCCCACGATGCGCGCAGCGGCGAGCTGCTCTGGTTCCACGACCCGCAGGTGCCCCGAGAGTGGGCCGTTCACCTGTGCTGTGATGTGGTCAACCGCGGCGTTGCCTACGCGGACGGCAAGGTGATATCCGGCACTTTGGACGGCAGGTTACTGGCCCTGGACGCGAGCAGCGGCGAGGTCATTTGGGAAACCCAGACCACCGACCGCTCCCGCCCCTATTCCATCACCGGCGCCCCGCGCATCGTCAAGGGCCACGCTATCATCGGCAACGGCGGCAGCGAACTTGGTGTGCGTGGCTATGTCTCTGCCTATGACCTCGACAGCGGCGAACTGGTCTGGCGCTTCCATACCGTTCCGGGCAATCCGGAGGACGGGTTCGAAAACGAGGCCATGAAGGCCGCGGCGGCAACCTGGGGTGGCGGTCCCTGGTGGGAAATCGGCGGTGGCGGCACCGTGTGGGATTCCATGGCCTACGACCCGGAACTGGACCTGCTGTACATCGGCGTCGGCAACGGCGCCCCCTGGAATCATCAAATTCGCAGCCCCGACGGCGGCGACAACCTGTACCTGTCGTCGATTGTTGCCCTGAAGCCGGACGATGGCAGCTATGTCTGGCACTACCAGACCACTCCTGGCGACAGCTGGGATTACACCGCCACCCAGCACATGATCCTGGCCGACCTTGAATTGGACGGTCGCCAGCGCAAGGTCATCATGCAGGCGCCCAAGAACGGCTTCTTCTACGTTCTGGATCGCAGCAGCGGCGAATTGCTGTCCGCGGAACCCTATGCCGGCGTCACCTGGGCAAGCCACATTGACCTGGCGACCGGCAGGCCAGTAGAGAACCCAGCGGCGCGCTATGAGAATGACAACACCGGTTTGCACCTGCCGGGCCCAATAGGCGGGCACAATTGGCACCCAATGAGCTATAGCCCTGACACCGGGCTGGTCTACATTCCAAAACAGGATGTGCCCTTTGTGTTCGCCACGGACGAGGCCTTCGAGTATCGCCCGGGCTACTGGAATACCGGTACCGACACCCTGCCAGCCGCGATGCCGGACGACCCGGCTACCAAGGCGGCGGTTCTCGGGCTGATCAAGGGCGCCATCGTTGCCTGGGACCCGGTCGCTGCCGAAGCGCGCTGGGAAGTCCAGCACGTGGGCCCCTGGAACGGCGGCATGCTGGCGACGGCGGGCAATCTGCTGTTCCAGGGCAACGCCGAGGGGCAGTTTGTGGCCTACCGGGCCGATAACGGCGACAAGCTCTGGGACTTTGATGCCCAGACCGGCGTGGTGGCTGCGCCCGTTACCTATCGCCTGGACGGTGTTCAGTATGTGGCGGTTGTTGCCGGTTGGGGCGGAGCGCTCACTCTCGCAGGGGGGGAAGCACTGAAAGCGGGGCCAAAGCCCAACCGCAGCCGCCTGCTGGTGTTCAGCCTGGGCGCCGATGGCACGCTACCCGAAGCCGAAGCCGCAGCAGCGCTGGTCTTTGACCCGCCGGAGCTCACCGGCAGCGCGGAGCAAATCCTGGACGGCCAGCGCAACTACCTGGCGTTCTGTACCTTCTGCCACGGCGACGGCGCCGTGAGCGGCGGCACCACGCCGGACCTGCGGGCGATGACCGCAGACACCCATGCGCGCTGGGACAGCATCGTTCTGGGCGGAGCCCATTGGCAAAATGGCATGGTAGGCTTTGCCGGCGTCCTGAATCAGCAGCAGTCGGAAAATATCCGTCAGTACCTGATCCAGCGAGCGCAGCTGGCGCGCGATTCTCTGTGACGCGCGCAGGGTTGGGTTAACCCTCTGCGCCGCCCTTGGGCAAACGCCTCTGGGCCTTGAGCCCGCTGCGATGTGACTTGTCCTCCCGGCGCCGGCGGCGCGAAGCCAGCGTCGGCCTGGTGGCACGTCTCGCCTTCCTTGGCCGGCAGCAGTCGTTGATCAACTCTGCCAGCCGTTCCAAAGCATCCTCCCGGTTTCTGGGCTGGCTTTTGAACCTTTGGGCCTTGATGGTAATGACACCGGCTGCAGAAATCCGGCTGTCAGGATAGGCAAGAATCCGGTCAATGCAGGCCTGGGGCAGGGACGACGCCGCGGCGTCGAACTGCAGGTGAATGGCGCTCGACACCTTGTTCACGTTCTGCCCGCCGGCACCCTGTGCCCGCACGGCGCTGAAAGTTACCTCGTCCAGCGCAATTGCCAGGGCCGGATTAATCTGCAGCATTGCTTGCGGGGTCCTGTTTACCGGTCCTGAAACCAGGCAACAAACTCGGCCAACTCAAGCTTGCCGTCGCCGTTGCTGTCGAAGTGGTCAAAGTTCTCACGCAATTCCTGGTCTGAGACGCTGGACATGGCCCGAGTTCCTGGTTGGGGGAGGCTTATAGTGCCATCAAATGCGTGGCGGTGCGAAGCAGAGCCTTGTCCAATATGAAGTGAGTCTGGAGGCAGGGCTTTGATTCCAATATGAAATGAGTCTGAAGCTGGTACAGGT
>JBLRXF010000307.1:0-3997 GCA_047920875.1 Haliea sp.
TCTCTGGCCGCTGCGCGCCCATTCACCTTGTCCGCGGGCGATCGCGCAACACCGCGGCATAGCCGCTGCGATAATCCGGATACCGGAGGACATAGCCGGATGCCTGTAACGCCCCGTTGCGGCAGCGCTTGTGGCCGGCGGCACTGCGCATATCGCTGGCCCTGGTTCGCCACTCCGCAATGCCCAATTCACGCGCCAGCCACAGCTCTACCTCGAACTGCGGCGCTGGTTCATTGTCAACGGCGATCATGGTTTGCGCCGGAGCGATGCCCTGCTCCCATTGCTCTAGCAGCCAGGCCAACAAACCTCCCACATCGTCCCGGTGAATCCGGTTGCTGTAGCGCAACGGCGTTTGCGGGCAGAGCTCTCCGCCGGCGATGCGGCGCAGCAGGAAGCCCTCCGGTTCGCCATAGATACCGGCGCAGCGCAGCAAGCAGACGGGGTGCGGCGATGCCAGCAGCTGGCGTTCGGCGTCGATAATCCACTGGGCCGCAGGATCTGTGGTGGTCAGCGGGCTGTCATCTTCCACCCAGCCCCCGTCCGACTCGGCATAAACGCGGGTACTTGAAACCATGACAATTCCCGTCGGCCGGTGACTGCCCAAGCCCGCCAGCACATTCTGTACGGCCTGGCTGAACCCGGCGCGGTAACCCGCCTCACCGCCGCCAGCGGGTTTCAGAGTGAGGATGATGTAGTCCGGAGCCAGCGCCTCCAGCATGGCCAGCGGCGCATCAGCGGCGGCGTAATCCGCGGCAATGCCGGCAAATCCCTCCGGCAACTGAGCCGTGTCTCGCCGCAGACCGGTCAGCAACCAGCCGGCCTTGCCAAGAATAGCGCCGGCGCGGGCACCCAGGTCACCGCAGCCGACAATCAGCACGCTTTTACTCTTCATCTGCCCTTCCCTGACTGGTTACACTGTGCAGCCCTGACTCAACGGGTCCGCCGTCGTGAACACAGTGTACTGCACCCCCTGCACCGGTGCCCGCATCCTCTCTGGAGCCCTCAACCTTGGCTGTGCTTGAACGCCTGCCAGTGACCGCCTTGCGCGGGGTCGGTCCGCGACTCGCCCAGCAGCTCGCAGACTATGGCATCAGCCAAGTCGAGGATTTGCTGTTTCACCTGCCCTTGCGCTACCAGGATCGCACCCGGGTGACGCCCATCGGCGCATTGCAAGAAGGCGGCGAGGTGTCGGTGGAGGGTGAGGTACGGCTGGCAGATATCGTGTTCGGCCGCCGGCGCAGCCTGGTGGTGCGAATCCAGGACAGCACCGGCACGCTGACCCTGCGCTTCTTTCACTTCAGCGCGGCGCAGAAGAACAATCTGCAGCCCGGTACACGGGTGCGCTGTTTTGGCCAGGTGCGGCGCGGGGCGAGTGGATACGAGATTTTTCATCCAGAGTACCGGGTAGTGGCGGGTGATGAGGAGCCCCGGGGAATCGCCCACAATCAACCGGAGGGAATCGCCCGGGGACCGGGCTCCCACAATGAGCCGGAGGAAATCCAGAGCCAGGGGGAGGAGAGGCTGACACCGGTGTACCCGACCACCAGCGGCATAGGGCAGGCGCAGTGGGGCAAACTCTGTGCCCAGGCCCTGCAGCGGCTGGAGCGGGCACAGCCCAGAGATCTGCTGCCCGCGGACAGCGGCCTGCGTTTCACCCTTGTGGAAGCCCTGCGCTACCTGCACGCACCGCCACCGGATGCACCACTGAACCAGCTGCTGGCAGGAACCCATCCAGCGCAATTGCGCCTGGCGCTGGAGGAACTGGTTGCCCACCACCTGTCCCTGCTGCAACTGCGGGAGAAACAGCAGGAGCGCGCCGCACCCGCCCTGCAAACACGACGGGCCCGGCCGCTGCAGCACTCTCTGCTGAACGGCCTGCCCTTCACACCCACCGCAGCGCAGACGCGGGTGATGCAGGAAATCGCAGCAGACCTCGCAAAACCGGTGCCGATGCTGCGACTGGTGCAGGGAGACGTTGGCTCAGGCAAGACCCTGGTCGCAGCCCACGCAGCACTGCAGGCCATTGCCAATGGCTACCAGGTGGCGCTGATGGCGCCCACTGAAATTCTCGCCGAGCAGCACCGGCTGAATTTCACCGGCTGGTTCGAGTCCCTGGGCATCAGCCTGGAATGGCTCAGCGGCCGGGTGAAGGGCAAGGCGCGTGCCGCGGCCACCGCCAGAATAGCCTCCGGTGAGGCAGCCATGGTGATCGGCACCCACGCCCTGTTCCAGGAGGATGTGGCCTTCCAGCGCCTGGGGCTGGTGATCGTCGACGAACAGCACAAGTTCGGGGTGCACCAGCGCCTGACATTGAGCGAAAAGGCGGGCATCGCCGAGCGCGCGCACCAGCTGGTGCTCACCGCCACCCCGATTCCTCGCACCCTGTCCATGGTCGCCTATGCCGATCTCGACTGCTCGGTCATCGATGAGCTGCCGCCGGGTCGGCAGCCAGTCACCACCCTGCTGGTGGACAGCCAGCGCCGGGAGCAGGTGGTCGCGCGGGTTGCGAACGCCTGCAGCGAGGGTCGCCAGGCCTACTGGGTCTGCACCCTGATCGAGGAGAGCGACGCGCTGCAGGCACAGGCAGCGGAAGCCACCGCGGAGCTGTTGCGGGAGGCGTTACCCGACCTGGCCATCGGCCTCGTGCACGGGCGCATGAAACCCGCGGACAAGGCCGCCGTCATGGCCGCTTTCAAGGCCGGCGAGGTCGCGTTGCTGGTCGCAACTACGGTAATTGAAGTGGGCGTGGATGTGCCCAACGCCAGCCTGATGATCATCGAGAACCCGGAGCGCTTGGGACTCGCGCAGTTGCACCAGCTGCGGGGCCGGGTTGGCCGCGGGGGGGGTGCCAGCCACTGCGTACTGCTGTACCAGACCCCGCTGTCGCGCAGCGGCAAGCAACGGCTGGTGGCGATGCGTGAGAGCAACGACGGCTTCTATATCGCCGAGCGGGATCTGGAACTGCGGGGGCCGGGGGAAGTCCTGGGCACCCGCCAGACCGGTCTGTTGGCCTTCCGCATCGCAGTGCTGCCAACGCACAACCACTTGCTGGACCAGGTGCAGGCTATCGCTGGCAGTCTGCAGCAGGGAGACCCCGCCCTGGTGAATGAGCTGATTCAGCGCTGGACCGGCAGCAAGGCGCGCTTTGCCGAAGTCTGAGCCCTGGCGCCGGCGCCCTGCCTGATAGTCAAAGTTCCCGCAGGCGCGCCAGCCGCGCGGCGAGTTCCTCCCGACCCAGTGCATTGAGCCGGGCAATATTGGCCTGCGGAATCTTCTCCGGCTCAGGCCAGGCGGTCAGCGCCCGCTCCAGCATGTCCTCCCGCAGGAGGTGAATGACCGGTAGCGGCGAGCGATTGCTGTAATGGCTGGCAGCGTCCAGTGGTTCGCCGGCGAACTGGTAGTCCGGGTGGAAGCTGGCCAGCTGGATAACACCCTCAAGACCCGCCGCCTCCAGCACGTCATTGGCATGGTCGAGAAAATCCAGGTAGTCATCGAAGCGGGCAAGGCCACCGGTGAAAGCGAGCAGCGTGGTGGCTGTTTCCTCTGGGCTGGTGCTTTGCAGCAGGTCCAGCTCCCTCAGCAGGGATTCCCGCATGAGCAGCAGCCCCGCCTCGCTGTCATCCGCCGCACACACTGCGACACGCAAGCCCGGCCCCTGCAAGACGGGCCGGGCGAAGGGGCATAGGTTCAGGCCGACCACGGTGCTTTCCACCCAGGCCAATAGCTGGCGTTCGGCCCGAGCCGCGGTCAGGGGCTCCCCGCAGGTCGCAGCGCCGACTGATTGCGCCACTGTCAGGGCAGGATCGCCGGCAGGGCCTTCTGCAGCTCGATTTTGGCCTTCGTGGCATCGCCAGTCAGGGCGAAACCCAGCAGCTCACCAGCACTGTTGCGGAACTCTGCGCGCACATTGACGCCATCCGCCTCAATCTGCCACTCGCCCGCGACTCCAGCCGCTGGGGGCGCCACTACCACAGGACAGGCCGGGGTCTTGATCGTC
>JBLRXF010000308.1:0-3889 GCA_047920875.1 Haliea sp.
GCTGCGGGTACATCCGACCCTGATTCCGGAAGACCGCTTGCTGGCCAACGTCAACGGCGTCAAGAATGCGGTCCTGGTCGAAGGCAGCGCTGTCGGCCCGACGCTCTACTACGGCGCCGGTGCCGGCGGCAAACCGACGGCCTCGGCGGTAGTGGCGGATCTGGTAGACCTGGCCCGCGACCTGAGTGCCGGACAGGTGAGCAGGGTGCCATCACTGTCCTTCTGCAACGAGTCCCTGCGGGATCTGCCGATTGTGCCTATGGCTCAAGTCGAGACGGCCTGGTATCTGCGCATGGAAGCCGAGGATAGGCCCGGTGTGCTGTCGCGCATCGCGACCATCTTCAGCGATCAGGGCATCAGTATCGAAGCTCTGATCCAGAAGGCGCCCGCGCAGGGACAGGCAACCGTGCCGCTGATCGTGCTCACCAACCGGGCTGCCCAAGGCAAGGTAGACGAGGCGGTAACGAAGATTGAGGCGCTGGACACGATTGCGGGCAAGGTGGTCCGGATTCGGGTTGAAGTTCTGGACGGTTAACGGGGGCAAGCGTGAAATATATCAGCACCCGGGGGCAGGCCCCGGTATTGGATTTCGAACAGGTACTGCTCACCGGGCTGGCGTCCGACGGCGGTTTGTATGTGCCCGAGACACTGCCTCAGTTCAGCCGCGAGGAGATCGCGGCCATGGCGGGCATGGACTACCCGCAGCTGGCTCAGCGTATCGTAGAGCCCTTCGTTGGCGACTGTATTCCCGCTGGGGATCTGCAGCAGATCATTGCCGACACCTACGCCGTATTCAGGCATAACGCCGTCGCTCCGCTGGTACAGATAGGCCACAACCAATGGATTCTGGAACTGTTTCATGGTCCCACGCTGGCCTTCAAGGATTTTGCCCTGCAACTGCTTGGGCGCCTGCTGGACTATGTGTTGGAACGTCGCCAGCAGAAAGTGGTGATCATGGGGGCAACCTCGGGCGATACCGGGTCGGCTGCCATTGAGGGCTGCAAGCGCTGCAAGAATATCGACATTTTCATTCTGCACCCGCATGAGCGGGTATCCGAGGTCCAGCGCCGGCAGATGACCACCGTGGTGGGCGACAACATCCACAACCTGGCGGTGCAGGGTAACTTTGACGACTGTCAGGCCATGGTCAAAGCCACCTTTGGTAACCGGGGTGTGCTGCCGACGGATCGCGGCCTGGTGGCGGTAAACTCCATCAATTGGGCCCGTATCATGGCCCAGATCGTCTACTACTTTTACGCCGCGGTGGCTCTGGGTGGTCCTGCGCGACCAGTGGCGTTCTCGGTCCCGACCGGAAACTTCGGGGATATCTTCGCCGGTTACCTCGCGCACAAGATGGGCCTGCCGATAGCGCAGCTGATCATCGCCACCAACCGCAACGATGTCCTGCACCGGGTGATGACCACCGCAACCTACGGCCGCCAGTCGCTGGAGCACACCCTGTCCCCGAGCATGGACATCACCGTGTCCAGCAACTTCGAGCGCCTGCTCTTCGACCTGTACGATCGCGACGGCGCCGCAGTCAACGCGCTGATGCGCGACTTCGACCAGGGCGATATCCACTTCTCCGAGGCCGCCATGGCCCGCGCCAGGCCCCTGTTCAGCAGCTACCGAGTGCCCGATGAGGAGACCTGTGCCCAGATTGCCTCGACCTGGCATGAATGCGAGTACCTGCTGGACCCTCACAGTGCGATCGGGGTGAAAGCGGCGCTGGCATCGGGCATTGGCGACGGCATTCCGGTGGTGACCCTGGCGACTGCCCATCCAGCCAAATTCCCCCAGGCGATCCAGCGTGCCGGCATCGGCACCGAGCCCTCACTGCCGCTGCATCTGGCGGACCTGTTTGATCGCCGGGAGCGCTTTGAGGTGCTGCCGAATGATCTGGCGGCAGTGCAGGCCTTCATGGCGAACAATCTGGGCGCCTGAGCGCCCGTGCTGCCACGCAGGCTGACGCGACGCCCGGCTGAGACGGCCCCCGGGCTGAGTGGGGCCGGGCTGCATCCGCTGTTGGCGCGGATCTACAGCGGTCGCGGCGTTACCGACCCTGCCGAACTCAGGCTGTCATTCCGGGAACTGCTGCCCCCCGGGTCTCTGCTGGGCGCCGGCGAGGCCGCGGTCCTGCTCGCCGAAGCCATCGCTGCCGACAAGCGCCTGCTGATCATCGGCGACTTTGATGCTGATGGCGCTACCAGCACCGCACTTGGAATCACCGCTCTGCGCGCCATGGGCGCATCCCATGTGGACTACCTGGTACCGAACCGTTTCGAATATGGCTACGGCCTGACACCGGGGATCGTGGCCTTGGCGGCTGACCGCCAGCCGGACCTGATCATCACCGTTGACAACGGCATTTCCAGTATCGAGGGCGTAGCTGCAGCCCGGGCACTGGGCATCGCAACCCTGGTGACTGACCACCACCTCGCAGGCTGCGAACTTCCTGCGGCCGACGTCATCGTCAACCCCAACCAGCCCGGCTGTGGCTTTGCCAGCAAGTCCATAGCCGGTGTTGGGGTGATCTTTTATGTGATGCTGGCACTGCGGGCAGAGCTGCGTCAGCGCGGCTGGTTTGCCAGTCAGAACCTGCCAGAGCCCAACTTTGCTGATTGCCTTGACCTCGTGGCCTTGGGCACGGTAGCCGACGTGGTATCTCTGGATCGGAATAATCGGATTTTGGTTGCGGCGGGCTTGCAGCGTATTCGCAGCGGCCGCGCCCGGCCGGGGATCGCCGCTCTGCTGGAAGTAGCCGGCCGTGACTTTGCCAACCTGGTCGCTTCTGATCTCGGCTTTGCGGTTGGACCGCGGCTCAATGCGGCGGGCCGCCTGGATGACATGTCCATAGGCATTGAATGCCTGCTGGCGCCGTCTTCCAGTATCGCCCGGGACTATGCCGCCCGCCTGCAGCAGCTCAATCAGGAGAGGCGGCAGATTGAGCGCGGCATGCAGCACGAGGCGCTGGTGCTTTTGGACACCCTGCCACTGGATGTTGAAGACGGAAGCCCGCCGGCGGCCATAGCCCTGTACGAGCCCGATTGGCACCAGGGCGTTATCGGCATACTCGCCTCCAGGATCAAGGATCGCCTGCATCGCCCGACGATTGTCTTCGCCGATGCCGAGCCCGGTGGCGACGAGCTCAAGGGCTCGGCCCGCTCCATCACCGGTATTCATATCCGCGATGTGCTGGATGCGGTGGCCACCCGCAATCCGGGGCTGGTCACCCGCTTTGGTGGTCACGCGATGGCGGCAGGCCTGAGCCTGCGCAAGGCCGATTACCCCGCTTTTGCCGAAGCCTTCGTGGCCGAAGTTGCCCTGCACGGCCGTGACCTGGACCTGGAGGCAGTGCTTGAATCCGACGGCGAGCTGGCTGCGAACGAGTTCGATCTTGGCTTGGCTGAATCGCTTCGTCTCGGCGGTCCCTGGGGCCAGCACTTCCCCGAGCCGCTGTTCGATGGCCGCTTCCGGGTGCTGCAGCAGCGCCTGGTCGGTGAGCGGCATCTGAAGCTGGTGCTCGCATTGCCGGGCGGCGAGGTGGTCGATGCCATCGCCTTTAACGTCGACCTCACTGTGTGGCCGAATCCGGCACAGGAATGGGTCGAGGCAGCGTATCGGCTGGATGTGAACGAGTTTCGCGGGCGGCGGTCGCTGCAGCTGGTGATTGAGCAGTTGCAGCCGGTGGACTGAGCTCCGCCTTGCTGTTTCCTTCGCTTCGCGCTGCGCGTCGCTCGGGCGCGCTCCGTTCTCGTCGCGGCCCTTTGGCCCGCTGCGTCGCTCCGGGGCGCGCGGACTCCGATACTCCATTGCGGGCGCATGCGGCGCGCGAACCCTCACACTTCTTGCGCTACCGTCTGGCCGCGCACGCTGCCATTGATGTGGG
>JBLRXF010000309.1:0-3878 GCA_047920875.1 Haliea sp.
GGTGAGCGCCTCGCCACTTCCGTGGACACGGTGGTGGCGGGGGTGCATTTCCCGGAGGAAAGCCTGCCCGAGGATGTGGGCTACCGGGCAGTGGCGGCGGCGGCCTCAGACCTTGCGGCCATGGGCGCACGCCCCCTGGGCATGACCCTGGCGCTGACCCTGCCGGAAGCGGACGAACTCTGGCTGCACAGCTTCAGCCAGGGCATAGGTGCGGCAGCCAAGGCGCTGGCATTGCCCCTGGTGGGTGGCGACACCACCCGCGGGCCGCTGACCATCACGGTGCAAGTGTTTGGTGCCCTGCCGATGGGCAGGGCGCTGCTGCGCGGTGGTGCCAGGCCCGGTCATGCGGTGTACGTGTCCGGCACCCTGGGTGATGCCGCGGGCGGCCTTGCGGTGCTGGAGGGCCGCTACCAGCCGGATCCAGACGCGGCGGAATACCTGGAGCAGCGGTTTTTCCGGCCCAGCCCGCGGCTGGCGCTGGGTGTGGCGCTGCTGGGGGCCAGCGCCAACTCCAACGGGCTGCTGGCAGATGCGGGGCATATTGCCCCCGCCAGTGCCGCTATTGATATCTCCGATGGGCTGCTGGCAGATGCGGGGCATCTGACCCCCGCCAGTGCGGCTATTGATATCTCGGATGGGCTGTTGGCAGATGCAGGGCACATAGCCGCTGCCAGCGGTGTGCGGATAGAGCTTGATGCCGCGCTGCTGCCGCTGTCCCCGGCGCTGGCGGCGCACCCGGACCGCAATCAGGCCTTGCGCTGGGCCCTGGCCGGCGGCGACGACTACGAACTGTGCTTCTGCCTGCCCGCGGGCGCGGCGGTCCCTGCGGGCTGCACGCGCATTGGCGAGGTGATGGCCGGCGCAGGCGTCTCCTGCCCCGGCTTCGATGACCTCGCCGCCGGCTACAACCACTTTTTGTAGGAGCCCGGTCTCCGGGCGATAACCACCAATCGCCCGCAGAGCGGGCTCCCACAATGCACGAGCCCCCGTCGGAGCCCCCTATGGGAGCCCACTTTGTGGGAGCCTACTTTGTGGGAGCCCGCTCCGCGGGCGATAACTGCCAATCGCGCACAGAGTGCGCTCCTACAATGGGGCACTAGGCAGTACACTGGCACCACTCCTGGATGGAAACCACGCCATGGCCAACAAACGCGCCGCACCGCTTGCCGCAAACCTCCGCAACCCGATCCAATTCCTGGCCTTCGGCTTCGGCAGCGGCCTCTCACCCAAAGCCCCCGGCACCGCCGGTACCCTCGCTGCGATCCCGCTGTTCCTGCTGGTCGACGCGGCGCTCGCCAACACCGCCGCGCCCCTGCTCTGGTACAGCCTGTTTATCCTGGTCACCGCGGGCCTTGGCATCTGGATCTGCGACCGCGCCAGCAAACAACTGGGCGTCCACGACCATCCCGGCATTGTCTGGGATGAATTCGTCGGCTACTGGATCACCCTGTGGGCACTACCTGCGGGCTGGGTCTGGGTGCTGGCGGGTTTCGTGGCTTTTCGCATCTTCGACATCCTCAAACCCTGGCCAATCAGCTGGCTGGACCGCAAGGTCAAGGGCGGCTTCGGCATCATGATTGATGATGTTCTGGCGGGGGTCATGGCCTGCGCCTGCCTTCACGCCGTCGCGTGGCTGGTGGCTGCTAGCTGAGAGCCCGGTTGCCGTTTGCCGCCACGGCGCTCACGAGGTGCTTACTGCTCCTTCAAAACCTCGGTTACCGCGCGACCAAAGCTTCTGAAATCTTCAAGATGATCGCGGGCGATGGCGTGCACGATAGCCATGTCCAGCACACTGTAGCTGTGAACCGCCACGTTGCGGAAGCCCACGGACTTCTTGATGCGTGCTGCCAGATCGGGATCAATAATTCCTTCTGCGGCCAGCAGTTCAAAAGTGCTGCCCATGGTTTCTGGCGTTGGAAATCTGCTGTCGCTGAGAAGGTGAGTTCCTATGTCCACGCACTGCTGTACAGCGCGGCTAAGGTTGAGAACAACGATATCCTGGGCATCAATGTCGTGTATTAACTCCTCGACTGTGCGTGGACATTTGCTGCTGACTCGCTCAAGGCTGCGACGAAGAGATTCCAGTTTTCTTTCAATAATTAACCGATCCATGATTCCCGGCGCTCTCTCAGCATGCGCTGAACATAAGGGTAGAAGTCCTCCATCAAACCAAGATGTCGGCCGACCCATTCAGCGTGATCGGATGAGTTGCCTTTCACGCGAATGCCATGGCGCAGGATTTCGCCGAGGAGTGGCTCGCCACAGGTGGTTAAGTCGATAAGGTCTACAGGCCGTCCTGATAACCCAGCCAATTCCTCAATCAACGCAATGCGCTCCGCGGTCGACAGTGAAGGGCGCGCCAGCACGGCGAGGTCGAGGTCGCTGCCCGAATGCGCGGAACCGCGGGCTACCGACCCGAACAGGTACGCCATTGCTATTCGGGACTTGCTGTCAAGCAAACTGGTAATGGCTGTGTGTGTGTCTGGCATAAGAATGGGCCCATGAGCACTACAGGTATCATACTGCAGCCCTACAACCTTTACGAACCATCGCAATGTGGCTTCGTCGGCCCTGGTCTTGCTACACTCTTGTGCCATAGAGACGATGAGGCGCAGCAGATGGTAAATGCCGTCGGCAGGGCCCGGGCGGCACCCCGGCTCGGTGCCATGCTGCTGCTCGCAAGCGCCTTGCTGTTGCCTCGAGCTGCCTGGGCCCAGGCGGCCTCCGTTACGGTGGAAGCTTTGCTGCCCAACACCGCGGTGCTGATGATCAACGGCCAGCGCAAGACCCTGAAGGCCGGCGCCAGCTACCAGGGCGTGAAACTCCTGAGTGCGGACGCCAACATTGCGGTACTGGAGATCAACGGCGAACGCAAGCGGCTGGGCCTGAATCGCAATATCACTACCAACTACGTGGCCCCCGAGCGGCGCCAGCTCGACATTCCCCGCAACGAACGCATGCAGTACATCACTACTGCCATGGTTAACGGGCGCAGCATCCAGGTGATGGTGGATACCGGCGCCAACGTGGTTGCCATGAATGACCGCCAGGCCCTGGCGCTGGGAATAGACTACAAAGCCGGTGTGCCTTCCAAACTGGAAACCGCCAGCAGCGTGGTTGATGCCTGGATGGTGAACCTGCAGAGCGTGGAGGTGGGCGGTATTCGCGTAGACAATGTGCGTGCCACCGTTTCGGAAGGGGATTATCCATCCACGATACTGCTGGGCATGAGCTTCCTCCAGCATGTGGAAATGCGCGAGCGCGATGGTGTGCTGTCGCTGTCGCGAGCCTGGTGACCCGGCGCGGACACAGGCGCCCCAAAAGTGCTAAACTACCGCCCCCTTTCCAGCCGGACAGCTTCTGTGTCAGTACGTTACGTTGAATCCTCCCGCCTGCCCACCTCTTGGGGGGTATTTGATATCCATGGCTTTGAGGATCCGGACGCCAACAAGGAACACGTGGTACTGACCATGGGTGATGTCGGCGATGGCGAGCCTGTGCTGGCCCGCATCCACTCCGAGTGCCTGACCGGCGATGCCCTGTTCAGCCTGCGCTGCGACTGCGGCAACCAGCTGGAAGCGGCCCTGAAAGCCATCTCTGAGGAAGGCCGCGGCGCCATTTTTTACCTGCGCCAGGAGGGCCGCGGCATTGGCCTGCTGAACAAGATCAAGGCCTACAAACTGCAGGACGCCGGCGCCGACACGGTGGAAGCCAACGAACAGCTGGGTTTTGGTGCCGACATGCGCGATTACAGCATCCTCGGCCCCATGTTGCGCCACCTGAAAATTACCAAGGTGCGGCTGATGACCAACAACCCGCGCAAGGTTGCCGCGATGCAGGAGAATGGCGTTGAAGTGGTCGAGCGGGTGCCACTGCAC
>JBLRXF010000310.1:0-3867 GCA_047920875.1 Haliea sp.
GCCAGCGGCGTCCGGTTCAGCGGCCAGCAAGGCAGCGCCGGTCGGCGGTGGTGATGGCGCGGAGGGGCTGATGGGTCCCGCAGCGCGACAGCTGGTTGAAGAGCACAAGCTGGATCCTGCCGCCATTGCGGGCACTGGCAAAGGCGGCCGGGTAACCAAGGAAGATGTGCTGGCCCATATTCAGAAGGCATCCGCAAAGGGCTCTGCGCCGGGTGCAGAGTCTTCCAAGACCCAGGATGTGTCCGAGGCGATGCCGCAGGTGCCTGCGGGCCCTACCGGCGAGCGTGTTGAGAAACGTGTGCCAATGACCCGCATGCGTGCTCGCATTGCCGAGCGTCTGCTGGAAGCCACCCGCGGCACCGCGATGTTGACCACCTTCAACGAGGTCAACATGGCGCCGGTGATGGCGCTGCGGGAAAAGTACAAGGACCAGTTCGAAAAGACCCACAATGGCACCCGTCTCGGCTTCATGGGCTTTTTCGTCAAGGCTTGCTGTGAGGCGCTGAAGCGTTTCCCCGAGGTGAATGCCTCCATTGACGGCAATGACGTGGTCTATCACGGGTACCAGGATATTGGGGTGGCGGTGTCTACGCCCGGTGGACTGGTAGTGCCGGTATTGCGCGACGCGGATTTCATGAGCCTGGCCGATGTCGAGGCGGCAATCCGCGACCTTGGCCTGCGCGCCCGCGACAACAAGCTGACCATTGACGACATGACCGGGGGCACCTTTACCGTGACCAACGGCGGTGTCTTTGGCTCGCTCCTGTCGACCCCCATTCTCAACCCGCCGCAGACGGGTATTCTGGGCATGCACAAGATCCAGGAGCGGCCCATGGCGGTGAATGGGCAAGTGGTTGTGCTGCCGATGATGTACCTGGCACTGTCCTATGACCATCGTCTGATCGACGGCAAGACTGCAGTGCAGTTCCTGGTGGCGGTCAAGGATCTGATTGAAGATCCTGCGCGCATTCTGCTGCAACTGTAACGACAACGGAATTGGGGAAGCACATGGCTGACAAATACGATGTAGTGGTGATCGGCTCGGGTCCCGGCGGTTACGTTGCGGCCATCAAGGCGGCCCAGCTGGGTCTGTCCACCGCCTGCGTGGAGCAGTGGGTGGACGGTGACGGCAAGACCCGCCTTGGCGGCACCTGCCTCAACGTCGGCTGCATTCCCTCCAAGGCGCTGCTGGACAGCAGCCAGAAGTTTGCCGAAGCGCGGGATCACTTCAAACTGCACGGGATCAGCATCAACAGCCCGAGCATGGACATTGCCGCGATGATGGCGCGCAAGACCAAAATCGTGGATCAGCTGACGGGCGGCATCACCGGCCTGTTCAAGCACAATGGCGTCACCAGCATCCAGGGCCGTGGCAAGGTGCTTGCAGGGTGCAAGGTTGAGGTGACTGACAAGGATGGCAAGGCCAGCGTGGTCGAGGCATCCAACATCATTATCGCCGCCGGTTCTGTGCCCATCGCGATCCCGCCCGCGCCAGTCGACAACGAATATATCGTCGATTCTACCGGGGCGCTGGAATTCAGCGAAATTCCTCAGCGATTAGGGGTTATCGGCGCCGGTGTCATCGGCCTTGAATTGGGTAGCGTCTGGGCCCGTCTCGGCTCCGAGGTGGTCATGCTGGAAGCGCTGGACGAACTGTTGCCCATGATGGACGCGCAGATCGCCAGAGAAGCGGGGAAAATCTTCCGCAAGCAGGGTCTGGATATCCGCCTCAGCACCCGGGTGACCGGGGCGGTGGTGAAGGACGGAAAGGTCCAGGTGACCTTTACCAACGCCGACGGTGAGCACGTGGAAGTGTTCGACCGGCTCATCGTATCTGTCGGCCGCCGACCGCGCACGGAAGACCTGCTGGCCACGGACTGCGGTGTCAATCTCGACGAGCGCGGTTTCATATACGTCAACGAGTATTGTGCCACCGAGGCGCCGCATGTCTACGCGGTGGGCGATGTGGTGCGCGGCCCGATGCTGGCACACAAGGGTTCGGAAGAGGGCGTCATGGTCGCCGAGCGTATCGCTGGCAAGAAGGCGCAGCTCAACTATGACTGCATTCCCTCGGTGATCTATACGCATCCGGAAGTGGCTGCGGTAGGTCGCACCGAGCAGGAACTCAAGTCCGACGGTGTCGAATTCAAGTCCGGGGTATTCCCCTTCGCCGCCAGCGGTCGCGCGCTGGCAGCGAACGACACCGACGGCATGGTGAAAATCATCGCCGATGCCGCCACCGACCGCATTCTGGGCTGCCACATCGTCGGCCCCTCTGCGGCGGACCTGGTGCAGCAGGTCGTCATCGCGATGGAATTCGGCGCCAGTTCCGAGGATCTGGCGCTCACCGTATTCGGTCACCCGACCCTGTCGGAAGCCGTACACGAAGCTGCCCTGGCAGTGCATGGCCACGCCATTCACATCGCCAATCGCAAGCCTCGTAAGTAAACTTTGCCCGGTCGCGCGCGCATAAAACCAATACTTGCGCAGACGAGGCACTGGGGGGTGTGGGTGTCAGAGCCCACTCCAGTACGTAACGCACAACACAGGACAGAGCATGAACCTTCATGAATATCAGGGCAAACAGCTGTTTGCCGAGTACGGCTTGCCCGTATCCAAAGGCTATGCCGTCGACTCCCCGGAAGAGGCGGTCAAGGCAGCGGAGACCATCGGCGGTGACATGTGGGTGGTCAAGGCCCAGGTCCACGCCGGTGGCCGCGGCAAGGCCGGTGGCGTAAAGCTGGTCAAGACACGGACGAGGTTCGCGACTTTGCCGCGAAATGGCTGGGCCAGAATCTGGTGACCTACCAGACCGATGAGAACGGCCAGCCGGTGAGCAAGATCCTGGTGGAAACCTGCACCGACATCGCCGAGGAACTGTACCTGGGCGCGGTGGTGGATCGTGCGACCCGTCGCATCGTGTTCATGGCGTCCACCGAGGGCGGCGTGGAAATCGAGAAGGTCGCGGAGGAAACCCCGGAGAAAATCCTGCGCGCGGTCATCGACCCGCTGGTGGGTGCACAGCCCTACCAGGGTCGCGACCTGGCGTTCAAGCTGGGACTGGAAGGCGAGCAGATCAAGCAGTTCGTGAAGATCTTCATGGGTCTGGCGCAGCTGTTCAAGGACAAGGACCTGGCGCTGATCGAAGTCAATCCGCTGGTCATCACCGAGCAGGGCAATCTGCACTGCCTGGACGCCAAACTGGGCGTGGACGGCAATGCCCTGTATCGCCAGCCCAAGCTGCGTGAGATGCACGATCCCTCCCAGGAAGACGCCCGTGAGGCCCTCGCCGCCAAGTGGGAACTGAACTACGTGGCCCTGGACGGCAACATCGGCTGCATGGTCAACGGCGCTGGCCTGGCCATGGGCACCATGGACATCGTCAAGCTGCACGGCGGCGCCCCGGCCAACTTCCTCGATGTCGGGGGTGGTGCCACCAAGGAGCGCGTTTCCGAGGCGTTCAAGATCATCCTCTCCGACGCCAACGTCAAAGCGGTACTGATCAATATCTTCGGCGGCATCGTGCGCTGTGACCTGATTGCCGACGGCGTTATCGGCGCGGTGCAGGAAATCGGCGTCGAAGTGCCAGTTGTCGTGCGCCTGGAAGGCAACAATGCAGAGCTGGGGCGCAAGGTCCTGGCAGACAGTGGACTGAATATTATTGCTGCCACCAGCCTCACAGATGCTGCCCAGCAGGTCGTCAAAGCAGCCGGAGGAGTCGCCTGAAATGAGTATCCTGATTGACAAGAACACCAAGGTAATCTGCCAGGGCTTTACCGGCTCCCAGGGCACCTTCCACTCTGAACAGGCGATCGCCTACGGCACCAAGATGGTTGGCGGCGTGACCCCGGGCAAGGGCGGCCAGCA
>JBLRXF010000311.1:0-3852 GCA_047920875.1 Haliea sp.
CTGGTCACTGGGCGGGCAGCTCGCTACCGCCCTGGCGGCGGCTGCACCCGCACGTGTTTCTGCACTGGTCACCGTGGCCAGCAATCCCTGTTTCAGCGCCCAGCCGGAATGGCCGGGCCTGCCGGCAGCTACCCTGCAGTCCTTTGCTGATGAACTGGCCGGGAGCCCTGTAAGAACCCTGCGCCGATTTGCCAGCCTGCAGGCGCGGGGCGGCAGGGCCGAACGTTCCCTGGTCCGGCAGCTGCTGCACAGCGGTGAACATTGGTCTCCTGCTGCGCTCGCCGCAGGCCTGCAGTGGCTGGCACGCCTGGATACCCGCACCTCGCTGCAAAGCCTTGACTGCCCCCAGCTGCATCTACTCGCGGCAGTCGATGCGCTGGTGCCTGCCCTGACGGCTACAGCGCTGAAGGCAGTGGTGGCCGATGTACCGGCTGCCGAGGTCAGGGTTCTTGAAGCCGATTGTCACGCCCTGCCCCTGGTTGCAGGGCCTCTGCTGGCTGATACGCTGCGGGCATTTGCCGCGCCTGCCGCGGTGCGCCAGCACGGCGCCGCGTTGGCCAGCGCGCCACCGGTTGCCAAGGCCGATATCGCCGCCTCCTTCAGCCGCGCCGCCGCCCGCTACGACAGTGTGGCTGCCCTGCAGCAGGATGTTGGTTGCCGCCTGTTGGCCCGAATGGATGCGGTGGAGCAGCCTGATACCGTGCTGGATCTGGGTTGTGGCACTGGCTACCTGCAGCCGCAGCTGCGCCTGCGTTTCCCTCGTAGCCATTATCTCGGCATGGACATCGCCGTGGGCATGCTGGCTTATGCGCGTGACCGGCATCCGGGCACGGGTGCCTGGCTGGCTGGCGATGCCGAAGCCCTGCCTTTGGCCTGTGATGCTGTTGGCCTGGTGTACAGCAGCCTGGCCTTTCAGTGGTGTTACCGGCCGGAGCTGCTGTTTGCCGAGCTTGGGCGTGTGCTGAAGTCCGGCGGCAGCTGCTTCTTCAGTACGCTGGGGCCGGCTACCCTGCAGGAGCTGCGCCAGTCCTGGGCCGCCGCGGACGGCAGTCAGCATGTCAACAGCTTCCTGCCAACAGCAGCCTTGCAGGAAGCCGCTGAGGGGGTAAGCGGTGTGCGCCTGCAACTGCACAGTGAGCCTATTGTCTTGCGCTACGACCGCGTGGTCGAACTGCTTGCGGAGCTCAAAACCTTGGGTGCGCACAACATGAACGCGGGCCGCAATGGGGGCTTGACCGGCCGACGGCGGCTGGCGGCGATGATTGAAGCCTATGAAGAGTGGCGCGAGCCCCAGGGGCTTCCGGTTACCTACGAAGTGATCTACGGGCATCTGGAGAAATCATGAGCACAACATTTTTTGTCACCGGCACGGACACCGAAGTCGGCAAGACCGCGGTCAGCTGTGCCCTGTTGTACGCTGCCAGGCTGGCCGGGCTGACCACGGCCGCAGTCAAGCCGGTGGCAGCGGGCTGTGACGAGGAGGGCCACAACGACGATGCTCTGGCACTGCAGGCGGCCATGACTCTGGCGCTGCCCTATGCCCAGATAAATCCAGTGGCTCTGCAGCCCGCCATCGCGCCGCACATTGCCGCGGCCCAGGCCGGGCGTAGCCTTAGCGCGGACCGGCTGGCGGGTCTCTGCAGGGGCGTCATGCACACCGGTGCCGACCTGGTGCTGGTGGAAGGTGCCGGCGGCTGGCGGGTACCGCTGGGATCGCGGGAAACGCTCGCGGATGTGGCGATCAACCTCGGTGTTGATGTCATTCTGGTGGTGGCTATGCGCTTGGGCTGCATTAATCACGCTCTGCTCACCGCGGAAGCAATCCGCGCCGATGGCCTGCGCCTGGCCGGCTGGGTAGCCAACCAACCCGGGGCAACCATGGCCTGCCACGCGGAAAATCTGGACACATTGCAGCGCCTGCTGCCTGCGCCACTGCTGGGTGAGGTGCCATTTCTCAGCCCCTTCGACCCGGAGTTGGCATCCCAATATATTGATATAAAAGCACTTTTAGAAAAGTGAATGCTCACGTCTGAGCTGCATGCCGCCGCTGATATAACCAGACCTCTCGACCTTGCCGTCCCCTGATGCGCGAAAAGATATTTGACTTCGGTTGCGAATCGCGCAGAATGTGAACGCCGAAAACATGAGTCACTGTATCGCGAGGTATCAGCATGCTGCAGTACAAAGCGCCACTCCGGGACATCCGGTTTGTCATGAATGAGTTGCTGGAGTCCGAGGCGCTGTATCAGCGCCTGCCCGGCTACGAAGAGGCCACCCAGGACCTGATGGACGCCATCGTCGAAGAGGGAGCCAAGTTTGCCGAAAACGTACTGTCCCCCTTAAACCAGTCCGGAGACGATGAGGGCTGCACCTGGAAGGACGGTGTCGTCACCACCCCGCAAGGATTCCCGGAAGCCTACCGGCAATTTGTCGATAATGGCTGGCCGGCACTGTCCGCCGATGCCGAATACGGTGGCCAGGGCCTGCCGAATCTGCTCGGCATTATCATCAACGAGCTGGCCGGCACCGCCAACTGGTCCTGGTTGATGTACCCCGGCCTGAGCCACGGTGCGATCAAGACCATCGAAGAACACGGCGATGAAGAGCAGAAGCAGAAGTACCTGACCCGACTGGTCGAAGGCAGCTGGACCGGCACCATGTGCCTGACCGAATCCCACTGCGGCAGCGACCTCGGCCTGTTGCGCACCAAGGCCGAGCCGCAGGCGGATGGCAGCTACGCCATCACCGGGACCAAGATCTTCATCAGCGCCGGCGAGCACGACATGGCGGAGAACATCGTCCATATCGTGCTGGCCCGCTTGCCTGACGCGCCTCCCGGCACCAAGGGCATCTCCCTGTTTATCGTGCCCAAGTTCAGGGTCAAGGAGGATGGCACTGTGGGCGAGCGCAACAGCGTCAACTGCGCCTCCATCGAAAAGAAAATGGGCATCAAGGCGTCCGCCACCTGCGTGCTCAACTTCGACGGCGCCACCGGTTACCTGATTGGCCCCGCCAACCGCGGCCTCAACGCCATGTTTACCTTCATGAACACGGCGCGTATCGGCACCGCCATCCAGGGCCTTGCCCACGGCGAACTGTCCTATCAGGGCGCGCTGGCCTATGCGCGCGACCGCTTGGCCATGCGCAGTCTGACCGGGCCGAAAAATCCCGACGGTCCTGCCGACCCGATCATCGTGCACGCAGACGTGCGCCGCATGCTGCTGACTCAGAAAGCGCTGGTCGAAGGCAGTCGCGCATTCCTGTACTACCTGGCGCAGCTGGGTGACATTCTCGAAACAGGCAGCGAGGAAGAGGCGAAGGCGGCAGATGATCTGCTCGCTTTCCTCACCCCCATCGCCAAGGCCTTCGTGACCGAGACCGGCTACGAGGCGGCGAACCTTGGCCTGCAGGTCTACGGCGGCCACGGGTTCATCAAGGAATGGGGCATGGAGCAGATCGTGCGCGATGCCCGCATCGCCATGCTTTATGAAGGGACTACCGGCATCCAGGCGCTGGACCTCATCGGACGCAAGGTGCTCGGCTCCGGCGGCAAGCTGCTGATGGGTTTCACCGACCTGGTTGGCGCCTTCTGTGACCAACATGCCGAGGGTGCGGATGCCGAGTTCACCAGCGTACTCAAGTGCTACCAGGACGACTGGCTGGAACTGTCGCTGAAAATTGGTGAGAAAGCCATGCAGAACCCGGATGAAGCGGGCGCTGCGGCGGTCGATTACCTGATGTACAGCGGCTATGTCACCCTCGCGTATTTCTGGGCCCGGATGGCGGTACTGGCACGGCAGAAAATCGCCGCTGCTACTGGGGATGCCTCCTTCTACGAGGCCAAGCTGATGA
>JBLRXF010000312.1:0-3841 GCA_047920875.1 Haliea sp.
CGGCTTGGTGCCAGTAGACAGGCTCTTCCCGCCGCAGGTAGCTGAAGGCTTCGCGCGGCAGTCCGCCGCGGAAGGTATCTGGATTGTTAAGGTCGATATGGGGACACGTGGCCATGCTGTTCTCCTGAACTGTCGCCAATTCACGCTGCGACTAACGGCCGTTAGTCTGGCCCGCCTGAGGGGAGCAGTCAAGTCAGAGCTTTGCGAATACGTGCCACCTTGAAGGCCAGTAATCGACAGCGGCCCCGGGGCTGACGTATCCTCGAAACATGATCTTCACGGTATTTGACAAGTTTCCCGCGCCCGCAAGACACTGGCTCGGCATTCTGGCCGCTGCCAGCCGCAACTGGCTGGCCAGTCAGGCCTTCATCTACGCAGCGGCCCTGGCGTTCTTCACCGTGTTTTCTATCGCACCGATCATGGTGGTAGTCGTCACTCTGGTCGGGCTGGTTCTCGGCGAGAGCGCCGCCCAGGGCGAAATCTTCGAGCAACTCGAAGGGACACTTGGCCCGGACGCGGCCGGCGTGGTGCAGACGGCGGTCATCAATTCCCAGATTGACCAGAGCGGTGTCTGGCCCGCATTGATCGGAATCTTCGCGACCATTGTCGGTGCGACCACGGTTTTCGCGCAGATGCAGCAGTCCCTGAATCAGATTTGGGATGTCACGCCGCGCCCTTCCAGAAGCGGCATGTGGGTTTATCTCAAGGCCCGGGTGCTGTCGCTGACGATCATTCTCGCCATCGGCTTCGTGTTGCTGGTGTCCCTGCTGCTATCCGTGGCGCTGCGGGGTGTCATGGCCTTCGCGGAGGGATGGCTGCCGATTCCGGGCTGGGCGCTGGTCAGCATGGAAATGACCCTGTCACTGTTCGTGGTCACGCTGCTGTTCGCGGCGATGTTCAAGATTCTGCCGGATGTGCTGCTGTCCTGGCGGGACGTGATGCTCGGCGCGTTCATTACCGCCGTGCTGTTCACGGTGGGCCGCTCGCTGATTGCCATGTACCTGGCAACTACCGCGACAGCATCCGCCTACGGCGCCGCCGGCTCTCTGGCGCTGCTGCTGCTGTGGGTAAACTATTCTTCGCTGATTCTTCTTTTCGGCGCGGCGTTCACGCGCGCACACCTCGAAGGCAGGGGCCTGTCCGTCCGCCCCAAGAGGACGGCGGTATGCGTCCATCGAGAATTGATCGAAGAGCTGCAGGAAAGCCGGGACTGAAGCCCCTGGCTCTCAGGAGAGTTGCAGGGGCAGACGCCGCTGGCGCACACCGGTAGCGGCAAAGAGGGCGTTGGCCAGCGCTGGTGCGGCGGGCGGCGTGCCGGGCTCGCCGACCCCGGTGGGCGGGGCTTCACTGTCGAGCAGCACCACCGTCATTGGCGGCACTTCATTCTGGCGCAGGATGGGGTAATCGTGATAGTTGCCCTGCTCCACCGCGCCGCCCTTGAGCGTGATCTCGCCGTACAGCGCGGCACTGAGGGCAAACACGATGCCGCCGATCATCTGGTCGCGCACAATATCCGGATTGATGACCTGGCCGCAGTCAACGGCGCAGTACACGTGCTCCAGCCTGGGCTTGCCGTCCACCAGCGAAACCTCTACCACCTCGGCGACCACCGAGTGGAAGGACGCGTGCACCGCCAAGCCCTGGAACCGGCCAGGTGTGGTATTGCCCCAGTTGGCCGCCTCCGCCACCGCGTCCAGCACCCTGCGCTCCGGCGCATCCGCTGCCAGGTAGCGCCGGCGGAAGGCCAGCGGGCAGACTCCCGCGGCATGGGCCAATTCATCGACAAAACTCTCCACCACAAAGGCGGTATGGCTATGGCCCACCGAGCGCCAGTAGCCCAGCGGTACCGGCACCGGCAAGTTGCGGTACTGCACGCTGATGCCATCGAACAGGTAGGGCACCTCCTTCGCACCCTCCACCGAGGCGAAGTCCTTGCGCGCCACCGCGCTGCCCGCGAGACGCCGCGCCCCGGCAGGCACCCACTGGGGCAGCATGGCGCCGGCCAGCACGGGAATCACCTGCTGATTGATACTCGGCCCGACGATGCGATGACGCCAGTGACTGACCTCGCCGTCCGGGCCCACTCGCGCCTGTATCTGCCCGGCCATGGCCGGGCGGTACCAGTCGTGCCGAATGTCGTCCTCCCGGCTCCACACCAGCTTTACCGGACGCTCAAGCTCACGCGCTATGGCCACCACTTCAGCGACGTTGTCGGCCGCGGCACGGCGGCCGAAGCCGCCACCCAAAAATTGATTGTGAATCACCACCGCCTCGCGCGGAACGCCCAGTACTCTGGAGGCGGCGTCCTGGGCCACATCGGGGGCCTGGGTTCCGACCCAGACCTCACAGCCCCCCGGCGTCAGCCGGCAGGTGGCATTGAGCGGCTCCATCGGCGCGTGCGCCAGAAAGGGCACGTCGTAGCGGGCCTGTATGAGTTCCCCTGCCTCAGCATCGGAGCCAGAGTCGTCGCGCACGCTGGCAAAGTCGTCACCATCAAGCGCTGCCGCCATGGCACTGGCGATGGCAGCGCTGTCACGCAGGCCCGGTGCAGGCTGACTGAAACGAACATCCACCTTGGCTGAGGCCTGACGGGCAATCCAGTACCCCTCGGCAACGACCGCCACCCCGTGCTCCGTGGCAAAGACTGCAACCACACCGGGCATCTCCAGCGCCTCTTTGGCATCGAAGGATTCCACAGCGCCGTCAAACCAGGGACAGCGCAGCAAGACCGCGGTGAGGCAACCCTCGGGGGCAATATCAATGCCGAACTGTGCGCTGCCGTTGCTTTTGGCCACGGCGTCAACACGCTGTTCATAGCGCCCTATCAGCCGAAATTCCACCGAGGACTTCAGGGCAGTCGCCGTGGACACGGGCAAGGTACGCGCCACAGGCACCAGCTCGGCATAGGACAGCTGTATCTGACCATCGGCACTGACAACCCTGCCGTCACTGGCATGCAGCGCGTCCCGCGCCAGCCCGGTCTTGAGCATTGCAGCGGCCACCAGCGTCTCCCGGGCAGCAGCGCCCACCTGCCGCAGCAGCTCGTAATACACACGGATCGAAGCGCTGCCGCCGGTAATCTGCAGGCGCATTTCCGGGTCGGCAAAAGCGCTGTGTGCCGGCGCCATCTCATAGCGAATGGTTGCCGGATCGACTTCCAGCTCCTCCGCCACCAGGGTCACCATGCCGGTGACAACTCCCTGTCCCATCTCCGCCTTGGGTATCTGCAGCGTGACCACGCCCTCACTGTCAATGCGCAAAAAAGCATTGGGTCGGAAGTCGGCCGCATTGCCGAGCTGCAAGGGCTTGTCGGAGCAGCCGCTGAGCTGGAAGCCCAGGGTCAGAGCACCGCCGGCAAGCGACACGTTGCGGATGAACTGGCGCCGGGTCTGATTCACGAAACGCTCTCCCCAGTGGGTTCCCAGTGCGCCACCGCCACCACACTGAGAATCGCTTGCTGCACCTTGTGATAGGTGCCGCAGCGGCACAGGTTGCCCGCCATGGCCTGGCGAATGGCCTCTTCATCCGGGGTGGGGTTGGCCGCCAACAACGCAGCAGCGGACATGATCTGCCCAGACTGGCAGTAGCCACACTGGGGGACATTGTGTTCCACCCAGGCCTGTTGCAGCGGGTGACTGCCACCCAGCCCCTCGATGGTTGTTACCGCCTTGCCCGCAACCGCCGCCACCGGCAGGGAGCAGCTGCGCACCGCCGTGTCGTCCAGATGCACGGTGCAGGCGCCGCAGAGGCCCATACCGCAGCCGAACTTGGTGCCTGTCAGGCGCAGAGTGTCGCGCAGCGCCCACAACAGTGGGGTTTGCGGATCGATATTCAGGCTGAC
>JBLRXF010000313.1:0-3836 GCA_047920875.1 Haliea sp.
GACATCACCCTGACCCTGGATGCGGACAAGGCCCCCGCCACGGTGGCCAACTTCCTGAAATACGCCCGCGAGGGCTACTACGATGGCACCATCTTCCACCGGGTCATCGACAACTTCATGATCCAGGGCGGCGGCTTCGACACCGACATGCGGCAAAAGCCCACTGACGCCCCGATCGAGAACGAGGCCGATAATGGGCTCAAGAACGATTTCGGCACGATCGCCATGGCCCGCACTTCAGACCCGCACTCTGCTACGGCGCAATTTTTCATCAACGTCAAAGACAACGATTTCCTCAACCACAGCGGCAAGAATGCCCAGGGCTGGGGTTACGCGGTGTTTGGCAAGGTGACCGCCGGTGAGGAAGTGCTGAACAAGATCCGCGGCCTGCCCACCACCAGCCGCGGCGGCCACCAGGACGTGCCGGTAGACCCGGTGATCATCGAAACCGTGGAAATCCTCGAGGGCTGAGGTCAGGCCGCCGCGGTGCCCGCAACCTACTTCATTTCCGACCTCCATCTGGAGGCTACCCGCCCAGGCACTGTCCGGGCCCTGCGCCGGTTCCTGCTGGAGCACCAGGACTGTGATGCCCTGTACATTCTGGGGGATCTGTTCGAGGTGTGGGTCGGCGATGATGACGACGCACCGCTGGCCCGGGAGGTGGCGGAGATGCTTCAGCGCTTCAGTGCCGCCGGCCCCAGCCTGTACTTGATGCAGGGCAATCGGGACTTCCTGCTGGGCAAGCAGTTCTGCGATCGGGTGGGTGCCAAGCTGCTGCGGGACCCCTGCGTGGTGAATCTCTACGGCGAGCCGACCCTGCTGCTGCACGGCGACAGCCTCTGTACCCGCGATACCGAGTATCAGGCCTTTCGCAAGACCACCCGCAGCCGCGCCTGGCAAACCGAGCTGCTGGCGCGCTCGCTGGAGGAGCGCCGCAACCTGGCCCGGGAGCTGCGCAACCGCAGCCGCGAGGCCAACAGCAACAAGGCCGAGGACATCATGGATGTGACCCTGGACGATGTGGAGCGCGCGCTGCTGGACCACGAAGTCCGGCGCATGATTCACGGCCACACCCACCGCCCGGCGCGCCACGATCACGCCTCAGGCACCCGCTGGGTGCTGGGGGACTGGGATCAGAAGGGCTGGTATCTGGAAGTCACGTCGGATAGCGTTTCCTTGGTTGATTTCGATATAAAACAGTAATCTGCAAGCTTTTCCAAGATTCTACTTCAGCTCAACTCCGACCCAAAAATAAAGGGTCAGGTCCATTTTTGCGCCCGCAAATTTAAAGGGTCAGGTCCATTTTTTATAAAGGACCTGACCCTTTATTCTCGGGGGGATTAGAGGCGGGCGCGGACGCCGCTGTGGAAGCGAAATTCGGTGTCGGTGCCCTGGATCAGTTCGGCTTCGCAGGCGCGCAGTACGGCCAGGCGCTGGTCGATCTCGGCCGACGGCGCAAGCCCCGCCGCCAGGCCCAGGTAGTCTTCAAAGTGCCGCGCCTCGGATTTCAGCAGGGAGCTGTAGAAATCCGCCAGCTCCGCGTCCAGCACGGGAATCAGCGCGGCGAAGCGCTCGCAGGAGCGGGCCTCGATCAGTGCGCCCACCAGCAGAGTATCCACCAGCCGCCCGGGCTCGTTGCCGCGCACCTGCCGCCGCAGCTCACCGGCATAGCGGGATGCGGACAGCTGCGGGTACGCCACCTTGCGCTTCTGCATCAGGGCAAACACCTGCTCGAAATGGCGCAGCTCTTCCCGGGCCAGCCGCGACAGTTTGTGCAGCAGCCGCGGCTGGTCCACATAGCGGTACATCAGGTTTAGCGCGGTGGACGCAGCTTTTTTCTCGCAATTGGCGTGGTCCACCAGCAGCAGCTCGGGGTTCTCCAGCGCCCAGCTCACCCAGGCGGCGGGCGTGGCACAGGGCAGAAAGGCACGCACCGGTGCCAACAGGGCCGTAAAGGGCATCAGCGGCTATCCCCCGCAAACAGGTCCGCGGTGCGCATATAGCGGTCGTAATAGGCTTCGGAAAGAATGTAGAACTCCTGGTCGATCAGGTCGCGCAGCTGTGGCAGGGGCAGCGCACTGAATTCGGCAAATACGCTGAAGCCGAAATCACTCGTGCGCCCAATCTGCCCGGCGCCGGCTTTCAGCAGGCTGAACACCTGGCAGTAGTCGTCGTGGTCTGGATTGTGGCGAATCTGCTGCACCTGCAGCTGCCATTGCAGCAGGGCCCGGTCCACCACCTGCAGCTTGTTGCTGACACAGCGCGAGAGAAAATCTGCCAGCCGCCCGTCCACGGCCCGCTTCTGTTCATGGGTGTAGCCGTTCCAGTGGATCACCTCGTGGCTGAAACGTTTGCAGCCGCGGCAGACGGCGTCGCCGATGCCGGTGGAGCAGACGCCGATACAGGGGGTCTTGACGACGGGTTTGAGCATAGGCAAGTGCAGAAAAACAGGGGCAATCAGGGCCTGGAAGTGTAAGCCATAGCCCACCTGAATGCACGGTATAAGCCGCGCGCCGATTTATCTTGGACCCCCGCTGGGCTATACTCCCATCCCGATTTCCCGGGCACCAGAGGCGGCCAGCAGGCCGGCCCGCAGCGCCATCCGTCACCGTAACAAGGAGTTTACCGTGCTAGAAGCCTATCGCGAACACGTGGCCGAAAGGGCCGCCCTGAACATTCCGCCCAAGCCTCTGAGCGCCGAACAGGTTGCCTCCCTGGTAGAGCTTCTGCAGAACCCGCCAGCTGGCGAGGAAGCCTTTCTGTTGGACCTTATTTCCACCCGCGTGCCCCCCGGCGTGGACGAAGCCGCCTACGTCAAGGCGGGCTTCCTGTCTGCCCTTGCCAAGGGCGAGGCCGAGTGTCAGCTCATCGACCGCGCTACCGCGGTCAAGCTGCTGGGCAACATGCACGGCGGCTACAACATTGAAACCCTGGTGGGCCTGCTGCCCGACGCCGAGCTGGGCGCACTGGCCGCCGCGGAATTGAAGCACACCCTGCTGGTCTTCGACGCCTTTCACGATGTGGAAGAAATGGCCAAGGCCGGCAATGCCCACGCCCAGGCTGTCCTGGAATCCTGGGCCGAGGGCGAGTGGTTCACCAGCCGCCCGGACGTGCCTGAATCCATCAAGGTCGCCGTCTTCAAGGTGACCGGCGAAACCAACACCGACGATCTCTCCCCTGCCCCCGATGCCTGGTCGCGTCCTGACATCCCCCTGCACGCGCTGGCCATGTACAAGATGACCCGCGACGGCCTGAACCCCGAAGAGCACGGCGTCACCGGCCCCATGGGCCAGATCGCCGAACTGCAGGCCAAGGGCTTGCCGGTGGCCTTCGTTGGCGACGTGGTCGGCACCGGCTCCTCGCGCAAGTCCGCCACCAACTCGGTGCTGTGGTTCTTTGGCGACGACATGCCCGGCGTGCCCAACAAGAAGGGCGGCGGCATCTGCATCGGTGGCAAGGTGGCGCCGATCTTCTACAACACCATGGAAGACGCGGGGGCGCTGGTGTTTGAAGCGCCGGTGGACGAACTGCACATGGGCGACGTGATTGAAGTCCGGCCCTACGACGGCAAGATCCTGGCGGAAGACGGCAGCGTGCTGTCCGAGTTTGCACTCAAATCCGACGTGCTGCTGGATGAAGTGCGCGCCGGCGGGCGCATCAACCTGATCATTGGCCGCGGCCTGACCACCCGGGCCCGCGAAGCCCTGGGCCTGCCCCGCTCCACCCTGTTCCGCACCCCGGAAGTGCCCGGCGACACCGGCAAGGGCTTCACCCTGGGCCAGAAGATGGTCGGCCGCGCCTGTGGCGTCGACGGCGTGCGTCCGGGCACCTACTGC
>JBLRXF010000314.1:0-3825 GCA_047920875.1 Haliea sp.
ATCATGGCAGCGACCCGGCAATCCAGGGCAGCGTACAGCTCGCGCCATTCGCGAGTCGGTACCACGGGGCCGGCGGCGAGGCCCATGGGCGCCAGCAGGCGTCCGATCATCACCGCATCCAGAGGAAACATTTCGCCCACCAGACTCACCGTGGGCTTCTCGCTCAGGCCCTGCAGCGGCTGGGCCACGGGGCCACGCTCCGCTTCCAGGCGCGCATAGCGCAACATGGCGCCGGCGAGCACGTCCTTGGCCTCGGCGTGGGTGGGAACGCCAAACCCGGGAACGTCGACGCCGATGATGCGCACACCGTTGATCTGCTTGGGCAGCAGGTCCAGGGGCACACCGGAGGCGGTAGGCACACACAAGTTGATAATGACGATGGCGTCCTGCTTCTCCGGATCCGCAAGCTCGTGCACCGACTCGCGGATATCCTCGAACAGCTTGCCGGTGACCAGGCTTTCGGAATCAAAGGGCACGTAACCAACCGTGCGCCGGGCACCGTAAAAATGGGAAGTGAAGGTGAGTCCGTACACGCAGCAGGCAGAGCCGCTGAGGATGGTGGCAGTGCGGCGCATGCGCAGCCCTACACGCAGGGAGCCGAAGGCCGGGCACATGCTCTGGGGCTGATCGTGGGGACCGGCCGGATAATCCTTGGCATACTGTTCCAGCACCGCGCTCTTGCCCGCCGCGCCGGCAGCCGCCAGCATGCGCTCGCTGCCACCGTGGCAGCCGTCGCCAGAGCCCGCCCCGGGGGCGTCCTCCAGCAGCGTTACCGGGATGGCGCCGGGGCTAGACACGGTCATACATGACCTCCAGCGAGGGCTTGTTGAGCACCGACGCCTCGCACATGTCCTCAATCCGGGCCGGGGTCAACACCACATCGCGCCCGACGCTGTCGGCGGAGAACAGAGCCAGCAACTCATCCTGGGACAGTGGCCGGGGGTGGTGCGGAGCAGCTTCGGAAACGTTTTTCGCCAGGTCGGCGAACATCGGCCCCCATCTACCGTCCGGGTGACCAATGATTTCGTAGCTGGCGCTCTTGCGGCGAATATCGTCATCCGCAGGGATAACAGCCAGCTGGGGAATCCCTACCGCCTCGCAGAACGCCGCGGCTTCGCCGGTACCGTCATCCTTGTTGGTCACCATGCCGGCCACGCCAACGTTGCCGCCCAGCTTGCGGAAGTACTCCACCGCGGAGCATACGTTGTTGGCCACATACAGGGACTGCAAATCGTTGGAGGCGACGACGATCACCTTCTGGCACATGTCCCGGGCAATCGGCAGGCCGAAGCCGCCGCAGACCACATCGCCCAAGAAGTCCAGCAGCACGTAGTCGAAATCCCACTCGTGAAAGCCGAGTTTCTCCAGGGTCTCGAAACCGTGGATGATGCCGCGGCCGCCACAGCCGCGGCCCACTTCAGGCCCGCCCAGCTCCATGGCATAGACGCCGTCGCGGGTGAAGCAAACATCGCCGATCTGGGTTTGCTCGCCGGCGGCTTTTTTCTCGGATGAGGTCTGGATAATGGTCGGGCAGGCGCGGCCGCCGAACAGCAGCGAGGTGGTATCGCTCTTGGGGTCGCAGCCGATCAGCAGCACCTTCTTGCCCTGCTGCGCCATCATGTAGGACATATTGGCGAGGGTGAAACTCTTGCCGATACCGCCCTTGCCGTAGATCGCGATGATCTGGGTCTTGGGTGCCGGCCCTGCTGAGCTGGCCAGAATAGAGCCCGGACCGCCAAGGTCCTGGGTCGGTGCGTAGTTGGCTACGGTTGAGGTCGACATCAGTTCAGGCTCCAGTCCAGCATCATTTTCAGGCAGTCGGCATCGCCGAATGCGGTCGCATAGGCCGCATCGGCCTCGCCTACGCCCTGCCGGTGGGTAATCAGTCCCGCGAGGGAAAGCCGCTTCGCCGCTATCAGCGCCAGCACCTGCTCGAGATCGGCTGGCTGCCATTCCGCGGCAATGCTGAGGCGGGCTTCACGCATGAAGGCGGGGGGGAAGGTCAGATTCAGGGGCTGCTCGTAGAACCCGGCCAGCACAATTTCGCCGCCCCGGGCGAGCCGGCCCACCAGAGTGTCCAGAAGATCGGCAGCGCCGCTGACGTCGCAGATCACGGCGTAGTCGCTGCGGCTGTCGGCCGCCGGATCCACGACGGGGTAGGGTACGGCGGCGCTGCGGCGTGCGGCCTGGGTTTCCCAGACCGTCGGCGCATCACCACCCAGGGCCAGCACCGTGCGGGCGATCAAACGCCCCAGCACACCGTGACCGATGATCAATTGCGGCAGGCGACCGTCAGCACTGCGGGTCACTGCGTGGTAGGCGGTAGCCGCCAGGGCCAGCAGGATGCCGTCCTCGCCGAAGTTGTCATCCAGCGCCACCAGGCGCGCGGCGGGGACCACTACATGGCTGGCGGTACCGCCAAACAGGCCGCGCACATCGGCAAAGCCGCTGGATCCCGGCACGAACACGCGCTGTCCTGGCTGCAGGGGCGACTCGGCACCCGCTGCAATGACCTCGCCGACAGATTCATAGCCCGGCACCAGCGGATAGGCCAGCCCCGGGAACGCCGGCATGCGGCCGCTCCAGAGCAGACGCTCAGTGCCGGTACTGATGCCGCTGTAGTGCACCGCAACAGTGCAATCAGCGTCCGTTGGCGCCAGCAACGCGACCGGCCGCACGGCAATCTGCCCCGGCTGTTCGAAAACCACTGCTGTTGCGTTACTGGTTGGCACCTTATCTCCTCGGGCTCTTTGTTGTTGTCGCCCTGCGGTCTGCCGCCATTACCCCGGCGGGGTGAAGTGGCAATCGCCTGAGTGTCAGTTTAGCTTTACAATTAAAGATGTCAAACATAATTTACACAGACGGCGCTACTTCAGCCAACAACAGACGCACCAGCAGCGGCCGAGGAGTCATTAGTTCCCTGACCTGATCAAAGCCAGCCTCCCTGGCCATGTCTGTCAGCTCTGCCACGGTGCGCGGCCGGCCACTCCCCATCGCCAGCAAATAGAAACCGAAATACGCGTCTCCCGCTGGCTCGGCACCGGCTGTGCCGGCCATAGGCTCGGCAATGAGCAGGCAGCCCCCGGGTGCCAGCGCTGCGCGGCTTGCGCGCAGCAAGGCCAGCGCGGGCGCGTCATCGTGGTCGTGCAACACCCGCACCAGGCTGATCACATCGGCACCAGAGGGCAGCTCGGCGGCAAACATATTGCCGCCAACGGCGGTCGCCCTGGCAGCAAGCCCCGCCGCGGCGAAACTGGCGCTGGCGCGTTCAGCCACGGCGGGGAGATCAAGCACTTGCGCCCGCAATCCCGGCCAGCGCTGCAGGACAGCACTGACAAAGGCGCCCTGACCACCCCCGACATCGAGCAGCAGGCGGTGGCGGCTGAAGGCGTAACTGGCGAGAATGTCACCGGCAATCAGTGCCTGGGAATCGGCCATCAGCTGGCTGTAGTCGCCGGCCTCGGCGGCGCCCGGATTGGCGAGGGCAGCGTCCGCCGCATAGGGCCAGTAGGCAGCGAGCTGCGTGGTCTGCCCTGGCACTCCGCCACGCAGCAGGGCCACAGGATCGGCGAGGTCGGCGTAGAGCGCACGGTGGTGAGACACCATCGCAGCGATCGCAGGATTGCCGAGCATGGCAGCGCCGAGGTCACCAAGTCCAAAGCCCGCGCCTCGCGGCGCCACCAGCCGCAGGGAAGCGGCCGCCAGCAACAACCGCCCGGTTTCGCGCTGCGGCATGGTCTCGCTCTCCTCGGTGACCGTCTCGCCGCCGCACTGCGCGTAGACCGACGTGCTTGATGTGAACAACAACGGCACCCCGGGAAAAAC
>JBLRXF010000315.1:0-3800 GCA_047920875.1 Haliea sp.
CTGCACCGTCAGAAAGTAGAGAGGCGGCCACAAGGGTGCCCAGCAGAGTTGAGGTTCTGGTCATGAGTTACGTGTGCCTTGCAGATCGGAGGTCAGCGGGCAGGGGCAGGCCCCGTTCGAAGGCGCGCATGGTAGGCCAAAATCACCGTCGGTACAATTTCTGCAGCCCTGTTGATTTACTGCCGCTTGAGCAGCAGCCACGCCTGCGCATAGTCGCTGATGTGCCGGTTCGCGGCATGGTAGTCGTCCCAGCCGCGGTAGTAGCCGCTCAGCCAGTCGAGCTGATAGAGGTTGTCGTGAAAGGCACCGCCGGTATCGGCGAGCACGGTCAGGCGGAAGGTGGGCTGGCCGGCTTCCTCTGCCCGCAGCAGCACCAGGCGGCCCAGCCCGAGCTGGAAGATGTCGCCGGCCACGGTCACCAGAGGCTTTACCGGAATCTTGTAGTCTGCGTCCTTGCCGTAGCCCAGCACCCCGGGCACTTCCTTGAAGTACCAGTAGCGATCCTGCTCCTCGGGCTTGCGCGCGCGGTCGTAGGACACGCCGTTGATGCGGTGCACGTTGAAATAGCGGCGCTGGCCGCGCTCGTCCTCGACCACGGCGGTCCCCTGCAGCAGCGCGCCTTCCAGGTCGGCGCGGCTGAGCCAGATCAGCGGCGGCGCCAGGGCGGCCATTGCGGTTCTTGAGTCGGGGCCGGTTTCCAGAGCGACCACGCGCTGCTTGCCGTAGCGGTAGCGGGTGATGCTGTCGGCGCGCGCGTCCGCCTCTGCCAGCCCCAGTGAGGCTTCATCGTAGGGCAGGCCGTAAAGGGCGTGAGGCCTTGCGGCACTCTGCTGGGCACTGCCATCCGCGACCCGTACATAATATTTGGTCAGCAGCAGCTGATCCGCGGGCAGCCTTTGCAGCAGCGGTTTGCCGCCAGCCAGACTGGCGGCCTTGGCCTGATCCGGGTGCCAGCGCAGCAGTTCGAAATGCTGCTCAATGAAGGCGGGATCGGTCAGGCGGGAGCGGCGGCCTGCGGCCTGATCCTGTCGCTGCACTTCACAGACAAACGCCAGGGTCTCCCGGATTCGCGGCGGCGCTGTTTGCAACAGGGGGGTGGTACCGCCGTGAATGACCGCGGGGTCGTAGGCGTTGCCCCGCGCGAGATAGTCCGCTGTGGCCGCGGCAACCTCACAGAGCTCGGCGCCATGATCTGCCCACTGTCCGTCTGGCAGCGTCGCCGCCTGGCTGAAGGACGGGCCTGCCCAGGCACTGCCTCCGGCGAGCACGAGGGCGGCGGCGCAGGCGAGGCGCCGCAGTGGCAGCAGATGGCTACTCACCTACAGTGTCGCCACGACGGCAAAGTAGGCCATCCCCGCCAGCGCCAGTGATGACACCATGAACAGCAGAAAGCGCACCGGGACAAAATTGGTGGTGACCTGCACCAGGCTGTGGGCGACGCGCAGGCCCAGATAGGCCCAGGCGAGTTGCAGCGCCAGGCCAGTGCCGGCACCGCTGATCGCGAGGATGCAGCACAGGGCGTAGAACACCGTAGGCTGCTCGTGCAGGTGGGTATAGTTGTGTGCCTTCCAGTTGACGCTGTCCGGGAGTACGCCCTCGAGGTCGGCTCCCCTGCGCCCGCCCGGCATCGGTTGGGACAGGTCGATGCCCGCCTTGCCGAGAGCGGGCACGCGGGTTGCGGCCATCCAGGTCAGGATCACCAGGGACCAGGCGGCGAGGAGGGCTGCGGGAGCGAGAATTGCGCTTGTCATTGTTGCGTCCTGTGCAGTGGGTGCTGCGGCGGAGTAGACCCGATGCCGGCGCAGGACGTCAAGCGGAGTTGCCCAGGGCGGCAATAATCCGGTGCACAGTGGTGATGTCCTGGACCATGGTGGCGACGGTCTGCTGCACATCGGCCTGTTCGCGCAGCAAGGACCGCGTCTCGAGGAAATGCCGCGGACTCTGGATTTTCAGCCCGAGCAGGGTTGAGGTGTGCTCCCAGCGCGAGAGTGCGAGGTAAATGCTGTCGTAAATGAAGCCGACGCGCAGAGCGGCCATGTCAGGCGTTTCGCGGCTTTCGCCGCGGTTTATGGCCAGCATGGCCTGCTGCAGCGGCGGACTCACTGTCGCGTGCACCAGTGCCTCTCCCGCCTCGGCCTCGAGTTCATGACTGACCAGAAAGACGCGGTCGAAGTCGGGGTTGCCCAGGGGCACCAGCGTTTTCCCTGTCTGGCGTCTGAGCGTAGTGACATTGGGCAGTATGACCACCGGTGAGGGAGTCTCGCTGCCCTGCTCGATCCGGAACAGCATGCCGTGAAATACCGGCGTGGTGCTGCCGCTCTTGCCTCCGCTGCGGTGCTGGAGGCTGGCGTGCAGGCACTCGAAACGGCGTCCCTCATGGCTGCCGCTGAAGCAGTGCTGCAGCTCCTTGCGGTTGGAAGAGCCTACCAGGCCCAGAGTCTCGAAGGGGCTCAGGAAGTTTCCCACCGGCGGGCCCGGCTGATAGTCCAGCTGGTCGATCGCGGCGCAGACCGCCGGGATGACCTCGGCTCTGACGGTCTTTTCCCACTCAAGCTGTGCGCGGTGGGTCAGCCAGGCGCCGATGACAAGTCCTGCGACGATTGCCAGCAGGAACAGGCCACCGCCCGCGAACAGCATCAGCAGCGCCAGCACTGCGGTGGCCATGGCGAGTTTGCGCAGCTGGCCCAGCAGAATGTCGCGCCGGACACGACGGTCGCTGCTCAGCTTGGCAATGCCGGGCGCCAGTGCCGCCATGATAGCTCGCGTACGGTCAGTCATTGCGCCATCTCCTGAAGACCTGCCTGTCAGTGTCTGCGGCACCCGCCTCTGGGTTCCGTGGCGCCCGCAGGCGCCGGTGTTCGCGCTGATGCGCGACAATGTCGATCCCCAGCTTGACCAGCACCAGAATGGCCAGCGCGTACCAGGGCTCGCCCAGCGCCAGCACCCCGAACCCTCCGAACAGAACCGTCAGGTGCAGCACCACGACGCGCGCGTAAGGCGCGATCATCAGGTCCTTGGTCGTGGTGTGTTCGTACTCGCGCTTGCCGAGAAAGTTCACGACATGGGAAATCCCGTGGCTCGCCAGCAGGGCGAGAAAGGAGGCGGTAAACATGGTGGACAGGTCGCCGCCGATGTCGCTCTCGGGGCCAAAAAAGGCCCGCAGGAACACATAGTGGCCGAAGGCAAAGCCGCCGTAATGGAAGCAAAAGAATGGGCCGATCAACAGCGCGCTGTAGTCCCGCTGGCGGCGCAGCAGGGTCCAGAACCTCGCCAGATTGAAAATGCCGATGATGATGTTTTCCGACCAGTACAGCAGCAGCACTTCATACACGGACCAGTTGAAGAACAGGACGCCGGAGAGGGGCAGCAGGTTGACGGCAATCAGGGCGGGCAGGGCGATGCCGGTGGACCTGACAGTGCTCACGGCAAGCTCCCATTGTGGTTGGAGTCCTCAGTGTACTGAAATGCGCCTGTCGCTCAAGCCATGCGTTTATTCGCGGGCCCGACTGGCCTATTCTGTCCCTTGGCGAATTTGCAGCAGGTGGCATGTTGATGAAGAAATTTCTGCTGGTGGTGGCAGTGGTACTGGCCGGGGCGGTGCTCGCGGCACCCTCATTGCTGGGCTTTTCCCTCTGGCGCCTGGGGGATGCGCTGGCGGTGGCCACGGGGATGGGTGCCAAGCTTGGCTGTTCGGCCTATTTTGTCAGTGGCCAAGAGCCTCAGCAGATTATTGAGGACCTTGCGAGCTATACGCCGATCAACCGGCGACTGACACTGGACTTCGGCGACAACCGTGTTCA
>JBLRXF010000316.1:0-3790 GCA_047920875.1 Haliea sp.
GTAGTGCATCACGTTGCCCAGCAGGGCGGTGGACTTGATATTGCAGCGGCGCCAGCGCAGATCCTCGGCCGAGGACACCCGATAGCAGGTCGCTGAGGCCTTGTCCGCGACCGGCGCCGGCGGAATTTCGAAGGCAAATGCGTAGAGTGTGGGCGCAACGTTGTCCGGATAGGCGTGGTTGCGCCGGATGTCGGCGCCGCGGCTGACGTGGAAATAGATGCCCAGGTTGCCGTGGCCGTTGCGGTTGATCAGCGCCTCGGCTATGCCGCGCCAGTGGCTCTCGTCCACGCGCAGCTTGATCTCGATGGCGTCCAGACCTTGCTGCATGCGCTGCATGTGGGGCCCGAAGCCCACCAGCTTGCCTGCATAGGAGGGCACGACTTCGTAGATGCCGTCACCGAACAGAAAGCCCCGATCCATGGGCGAGATGCGGGCTTCGCTCATTGGCAGGTAGTCGCCGTTCAGGTAAACAATGCTCATGTTCAAAATCCTGTAGGTTCGTGTTCAGTCGTGGATAAAACCGGTTAGCCGGCGGATTTCCCGGATTACCGCATCACCCTCGGTAGGCGCCATGCCATCCTCGGTGAGTGTGTTCGCCCGGGTCACCCCGTCGACGCTGCCGCGCTCGGACAGGTAGCGAAGGGTGGCCAGGGGCGAGAATCCGCCAAGCAGGTCGCGCTGTGCCCACAGGCCGAGGAATCCGAGCAGGCCATAGGCGCCCCAGTTGGAGACGTCGGCCACCAGCAGCTCGTCGCAGCTGGTGACCGCCACGCGGATATCCAGCGCGGCAATCGCATCGGCGATTTTGCCCATGCCGATTTCATTGCCCCCGTCGCCGATCGCGATAGTGGGGCAGTCCGCGCGGGTCAAAAAGGGGTCGAAGACGCCGCAGCGAGGGCTGATGTCCTCGCCGCGCATGTTGTAGTAGCGCCCATCGGCGGTCAGGCCCGGGCGTTCGATGGAGATGACCGCGGCCGGCGTGTTTGCGGCCAGCCAGGCGCTGGCGGTCGGTTCGCCGCCATCGGCGGGCGCGCTGGCCAGGGGCAATACGCGATAGTCCGCGGCCAGGGCCTCAGCCAGCGGACTGGCGCAGGCGATGACCGGCAGCGCGCCCAGGGCCTCGAGCCCTTGATACAGGGCTATGGCACCCACCGGGCCGTCGGTTTCAAAGGTGTTTGCCACCGGGAAGCCCGTGCCGATCAGCACCGTACCGCGGATATCCCGCAGCAGTTCGGCAGCACGAAGGTAGTAACCGGGTGTCAGGGCGGCGCGGGCGGTCTGCATCTGCCGCGGGTTGCGCGCGACCAGCAGGGCCTCAATGGTCTCACTCAAGGTCTGCTCATTCACCGGTCGCGCGCTCCTGGGGCAATTCCTGCAAGGGCATATGCTGTATACGCCAATGATTGAGATGCAGCGCATTGTGGGCGCTGTGGGGGCTGATGGCGGCGAAGTGCACCGTGCCTCCCGGCCGCAGCTGTGTCATTCTGGCCGCATCCAGAGACAGTGCGGCACCAATCTTGGGGTAGCCACCGATGGTCTGGCGGTCGTTGAGCAGCACGATGGGCTGACCGTCGGCGGGAATCTGGATGGCACCAAAGCAGATCCCTTCGGAAAGGATGCCTTCGATGTCGCAGCGGATTGCGGGTCCCTCCAACCGGTAACCCATGCGGTCGCAGCGCTGGGACACGGTCCACGCGCTGCTGAAAAAGCGCCGCTGCTCGAGGCGGTCAAAGTGCTGTTGCTGGTAGCCGGGGATCACCCTGACCGTCACGTGCTGCTGGTAGTGGGGTCGCAGGTCCCGGGGGAGGTGCAGGCGCCGGTGTTCGGTCACCCTGGCGCAGGGCAGGACATCGCCCGGCGCGAGCTTGTCACCGCGCAGGCCACCCAGCTGTTCGCGTACCACAGTGGCAGTGCTGCCGAACTGCGGCGCAACGCTGAAACCACCGGCCACGCCAAGATAGCTGCGGCAGCCGTCACTGCCGTAACCGAGGCTGATGTGGTCGCCGACTGCTACCCTGTGCACTGTCCACAGATCCCGCTCCTGGCCGTTGATGGCCAGGGGCATGGTGGCACCCGTGACGCAGATGAAGGTGTCGGTGTGGGCGTCCAGCTCCAGTCCGCCAAAGCTCGCCTCGATCGCGGTGCAGTCGGCACTGTTGCCCAGCAGGCGCTGGCAGAGGTCGAAGGCTTCCCGGTCCAGAGGCCCGCCGGTCGTCAGACCGATGCCGTGCTGGCCAAAGCGGCCAGGATCCTGCAGCAGGCTCAGCAGCCCCGGCTGGCGCACAACCAGGCTCATGGGAGCTCCCCGCCCAGTTCCAGGAACCGCTGCCGGCTGATTGGCTCGAACCGTACCCTGTCGCCGACGGCAACCGGCATGCTCGGATTGGCGTCAGGGTTGAACATGCGCTGTGGGCAGTTGCCGATCAGGTTCCAGCCGCCCGGCGACACGGCCGGGTACACCGCGGTCTGGCGATCGGCGATGGCCACCGCGCCGCGCGGCACTTTGGCGCGGGGGGTTGCAAGCCTGGGGGCAGCGATACGCGAATCCACTTCGCCGAGATAGGCAAAGCCCGGGGCAAAACCGATGGCATAGACCCGGTACTCAGTCTCGCTGTGCAGAGCGATGACCTCCTCCACCGACAGCCCGCACTGCTGTGCCAGTCGCTCGAGGTCGGCGCCGGATTCTGCGCTGTAATACACCGGCAGCAGGATTTCCCGGCCACCCTCACTGGCGCTGGCGGCAGCAACGTCCTCCTGGATGCCATGCAGGCGCTGAATGACACTCATGTGATCAGTGCGCAGGGCATCGTAGATGACCAGCAGTGAAGCGTAGGAGGGCACCAGGTCCACAAGGTCGGCGCCCAGCACCCGGCGGGCAGCCGCAGCCGCAGCCTGGACCCGGGCAGCGACAGCGGTGCTGGCGCTGTCGCCCAGGTACAGGATCACTGCGTTGTCGCCGGCATGGCTCAGCTGCATGCGCAGTTCAGGCCCCCTTGATCAGCGCGCGCACGGCCTCTATTGCGCGCACGCCCTCGAGATTGTCGCCATGCACGCAGAGGGTGTCGACGGCGAGTGGCAGGCGGTTGCCGCTGATGCTGGTGACCGTGCCCTCGCGACACAGCTGATCGACCTGTGCCAGCATGCGCTCGCGGTCGTGGACTGCCTGCGGCCGCTTGCGCGACAGCAGGCGCCCGTCGTCGTCGTAGCAGCGGTCGGCGAAAGCCTCGAACAGCAGCTGCAGGTCCAGCGCTTCTGCCTCCTGTCTGTGGTCAGCGGCCTGCGGCGTGCCCTGCAGCATCAGCGCCAGCGGTCGATGCCAGGCGGCGACCGTCGCCATGACCACCTGGCGCAGCGCGGTATTGGCCATCATGTCGTTGTACAGGGCGCCGTGGGGTTTGACATAGGTAATTTGCAGGCCGTGACACTGGGCCATGCCATCGAGGGCGGCGATCTGGTAGCGCAGGCTGCTGGCCAGTTCCTGATCGTCCAGCTGCATGGAGCGCCGGCCGAAACCGACGAGATCGGGATAGGCCGGGTGTGCACCGATGCTGACGCCATATCGGGCGGCCAGCGCCAGAGTCCTGTCGATGGTGACCGGGTCGCCAGCGTGAAAGCCGCAGGCAATATTGGCCTGGTCGATGTGGGGCATGACCTCGGCGTCCAGCCCCATCTTCCAGCTGCCATAGCTTTCGCCGAGATCGCAATTGAGAAGCATCGTCATTCCTGTGGTTACAAACACCGGTGTCAGAGTATCGCCAGCTGGCTGTTGCGCAGGTCGGTGACCAGCATG
>JBLRXF010000317.1:0-3749 GCA_047920875.1 Haliea sp.
CGATGCCAGTCTCAGCCCGGGACGAGGTGCTGGCCAAGCTGGCGGTTGCCTTACTGGTGGCTCCGACCATATTCATCGCCGCATCAGTGCTGGCGCAGCTGGCTGCGCTGCTGCTGGCCATGCTGCTGGTGCTGCGCATGGATATGGACCCTTTCGCAGTAGTTCTGGGCAACATCCAGTTCGGGCGCCTGCTGCTGGATCAGCTCGGCGGCTGGCTGCTGACGGCGCTGTGGGTGCTGCCCGTTTATGCCTGGCTGCTGCTGGCCTCGGCTGGCGCGAGGCGGTCGCCGTTCATGCTGGCTTTGGTGCCGGTTCTGGTGTTGTTTCTGCTGGAGGCCATGCTGCTGGGTAGCAGCCACTTTGGCGCTGCGGTCCAGAGCCACTTGCCGCACTTCAATACTGGCGAGAGCGCCGTTGGCTTCTATCTGCTGGGTCCGGACTGGGTTGATCAGGACTATATGGGTCTGGTGCTGGGGCTGCTGGTAGCGGCAGCGCTGCTGGCGGCAACGGTGTGGTTGCGACGCAACCGCTGGGAGATCTAGGCATTTTTAATATGAATAGTAAAAATACTTTCTATTTATTTCAATTATAGTCCCGGCCTCTCTAAGATAGGCGCCATCCTGTCCTGAAACAGTCGAGGCTCCCCATGTCAGATTACCTGCAAGATGTCGCATCCTTCGCCGCCCTGCGTGCCGCGCAAAACGGCACCTGGAACAATATCAACCCCGAGTATGCGGCCCGCATGAAGCGCCAGAACCGCTTCCGCACCGGCCTCGATATCGCCCGCTACACCGCCGGCATCATGCGCCGGGACATGGCGGAATACGACGCCGACAGCAGCCAATACACCCAATCCCTGGGCTGTTGGCACGGCTTTATCGGCCAGCAGAAGCTGCTGGCGATCAAGAAGCACCACGGCACCACCAACAAGCGCTACCTGTACCTGTCAGGCTGGATGATTGCGGCCCTGCGCAGTGATTTTGGCCCGCTGCCGGATCAGTCCATGCACGAGAAGACCTCGGTACCGGCGCTGATCGAAGAGCTCTACACCTTCCTGCGCCAGGCTGATGCCCGCGAGCTGGGCCACCTGTTCCACGATCTCGATGCAGCCCGCGCGGCCGGTGACCAGGTCAAGGAAAAGGCCGTGCTCAACGCTATCGACAACTACGAAACCCACGTGGTGCCGATCATCGCCGACATCGATGCCGGTTTCGGCAATGAGGAGGCCACCTACCTGCTGGCGAAGAAGATGATTGAGGCCGGCGCCTGCGCGATCCAGGTGGAAAACCAGGTGTCGGATGCCAAGCAGTGCGGCCACCAGGATGGCAAAGTCACCGTGCCCCACGAGGACTTCCTGGCCAAGATCAACGCCATCCGCTACGCCTTCCTTGAGTTGGGCGTGGACGACGGCGTCATCGTTGCCCGTACCGACTCTCTGGGCGCGGGCCTTACGCAGAAGATTCCCGTGTCCCGCGACGCTGGCGATTTGGCGCACATGTACAATGCATTCCTGGAAACCGAAGTGGTTGAGCGTGCCGAAGACGTGCGCGAGGGCGACGTCGTGATCAAGCAGGACGGCAAGCTGGTGCGTCCCGTGCGCCTGGCCAATGGCCTTTACCGCTTCAAGGACGGCACTGGCGAGGCCCGCTGCGTGCTGGATTCCATTACCAGCCTGCAGAACGGCGCTGACCTGCTGTGGATTGAAACCGAGAAGCCCCACGTCGGCCAGATCGGCGCCATGGTGGACGAGATCCGCAAGGTCATTCCCAACGCCAAGCTGGTGTACAACAATTCCCCGTCCTTCAACTGGACCCTGAACTTCCGCCAGCAGGTGTTTGATGCCTGGAGCAAGGAGGGCCGTGACCTGTCAGCCTACGACCGCGACAAGCTGATGAGCGTCGACTACGACGGCACCGAGCTGGGGCTGGAAGCCGACCGCCGGATTCAGACCTTCCAGGCGGACGGGTCCCGCGATGCGGGCATCTTCCACCACCTGATCACTCTGCCGACCTACCATACCGCGGCCCTGTCCACAGACAACCTCGCCAAGGGCTACTTCGGCAAGGAGGGCATGCTGGCTTACGTTGAAGGCGTGCAGCGCAAGGAAATCCGTCAGGGCATCGCCTGCGTCAAGCACCAGGACATGGCCGGCTCCAACATGGGTGACGACCACAAGGAGTACTTCGCCGGTGAAGCCGCGCTCAAGGCGGGTGGCAAGGACAACACGATGAACCAGTTCGGCTAAACGCCGCCGAAAGGGTCATCCACCGAATGGGCCGGCTGGGTAAACCAGCGCGGCCCTTTTTCTGTCATGTAGAAATGGTCCTCGTGGCGCACGCCAAAGGCCCCCGGCAAGCAGATCATGGGCTCGTTGCTGAAGCACATCCCAGGCGCCAGCGGGGTGTCGTTGCCGCGCACCAGATAGGGCCATTCGTGAATATCCAGGCCGATGCCGTGGCCGGTACGGTGGGGCAGGCCGGGCAGGGCGTAGTCGGGGCCGAGGCCCGCGGCTTCCAGCACCGCGCGGGCGGCATCGTCGACACTGCCGCAGGGCGCGCCGATCTGCGCCGCGTCGAAGGCTGCCTGCTGCGCCGCCTTCTCCAGGTTCCAGATCTCCCGTTGCTGCGCGGTCGGCTCACCGAAGACATAGCTGCGGGTGATGTCCGAAATATAGCCGTGCAGCTGGCAGCCGGTATCGATCAGCACCATGTCGCCTTCATCGAGGGTCTTGGGCTGGGCAACGCCGTGGGGAAAGGCGCTGTCGGGGCCGAACAGGACGATGCAGAAATACGAGCCCGCTGGAGCGCCGACCTTGCGGTGAGCAGCATCGATGAATGCGCTGACCTCGGTGGTGCTGATACCCGGGCGCAGGATGCGTGCGACGGCCTTGTGTACCTGCAGGGTCATGTCCTTGGTGCGCTGCATCAGGGCCAGCTCGGCGGCGGACTTGTGCATGCGGCAGCCGGCGGTGACCGCAGTGGCACTGCTGAAGCTGCAGTCGGGCGCTGCCTGGCGCAGACCGTCGGCGATGAAAAACGGGGTGGACTCGTCGATGCCGATGTCGCGGGCGCCGCAATCCGCCAGCAGTTGCGCGCAGAGCCGGTAGGGGCTTTCATGCTCCTCCCAGCAGTGGACCTCGCCCGGCACCCGCAGGAAGGCCTGCAGAGTCCCCAGCTCGAACGCCGGCGCAATGTAGACCGGGTCGCCGCTGGCGGGCACCAGCGCTCCCACCAGGCGCTCGCTGGGCGACCAGCGGGTGCCGGTGAAATAGTACAGGTTGGTGCCTGCGTTCAGGTATACCGCATCCAGCCCCCTGGCCTGCATCAGTGCCTGTGCCCGGGCCAGCCGGGCGGCAAATTCGCTATCGTCGATGGGGGCGCTGCCTGCGGTCATGTCCTGCAGGCGAGCCAGTTCGGTTGCGGCGTCGGAACCGCCTGTGCCTATGGTCATGGGTATCCTCGTTGGCGTTCGGGCGGCGGTCGTTTATTCTGATCGCCAAAGAAACAGAATCATAGCTGCACGGGCTGCAGGGGGAAAGCAAGATGCGCTGGACGGATATCGATCAACAGCTGTGTTCGGTGGCGCGGGCGCTGTCGGTGGTGGGAGAGCGCTGGACGCTGCTGATCCTGCGTGACGCCTTTCTGGGCACGCGCCGCTTCGAGCAGTTTCAGCACAACCTTGGCATCACCCGGCATCGCTTGTCGGAGCGCTTGAGCAAACTGGTGGAGCAGGGCGTGTTGGTCAAGGTA
>JBLRXF010000318.1:0-3746 GCA_047920875.1 Haliea sp.
ATCCATATTGCTCGCGATATTACCAAAAGCAAGATGGCGGAGATGGAACTGCGCAAACTCGGTCTGGCGGTTGAGCAGAGTCCGGAAAGCATCGTCATTACCAATGCCAGCGCGGAAATCGAATACGTCAACGCTGCCTTTACCCAGGTCACCGGCTATACCCTGGCGGACGTCGCGGGACAGAACCCCCGCATTCTCCAGTCCGGGCACACACCGCCCGACAGCTATGAAACCATGTGGCAGACCCTGGCCCGCGGCGAGACATGGAAAGGCGAATTCCACAATCAGAAAAAAAACGGCGAGGAGTACACCGAATTTGCCTTCATCACGCCCCTTCGTCAAGCTGACGGCCGGGTCACACACTACGTCGCCATCAAAGAGGATATTACCGAGAAAAAACGGCTGGCAAGTGAGCTGGACGCCCATCGCCACCACCTCGAACACCTGGTAGAGCAGCGCACTCAGCAGCTCCAGGAGGCCAGCCAACATGCCGAGGCCGCCAGCCTGGCCAAGAGCACCTTCCTGGCCAACATGAGCCATGAAATCCGCACACCGCTGAACGCCATTCTGGGGCTCACTTATCTCCTGCGCGCCGAGGCAACGGCCGGCGACCAGGACCGCTTGCGCAAAATTGACAGCGCCGGCCGCCACCTGCTGTCCATCATCAACGACATTCTGGATATTTCCAAGATCGAGGCTGGCAAGGTCGAGCTGGAGCACCGCGACTTCACTCTGGCGGCGGTGCTGGATCATGTCACCTCGATACTCCGGGAGCCTGCGAACGACAAAGGTCTGACCATCGAAGCCGACACCGATTCGGTGCCGACCTGGCTGCGAGGCGATATGGTGCGGCTGCGGCAGGCGCTGCTGAACCTTGCGGGTAACGCGATCAAGTTCACCGACCAGGGCGGCATCGCGCTGCGCGCGCTGTTGCTGGAGGAAGATGGCGAAGACCTGCTGGTGCGCTTTGAGGTCGAGGACAGCGGCGTGGGCATTGCAGCGGATCGTCTTGAGCGGTTGTTTCAGGCCTTCGAGCAGGCCGACCTGTCCACAACCCGGCAGTACGGCGGCACGGGGCTGGGCCTGGCGATCACTCGGCGTCTTGCCGAGTTGATGGGCGGTGACGCCGGAGCAGTGAGCACGCCGGGCAAGGGCAGTACCTTCTGGTTTACCGCCCGGCTGCAACGGGGCCACGGCGTTCTGCCGGAAACCGAGACCCTGGCGGATGACAGCGAGGAACTGCTGCGGCAAAGCCGCAGCGGCGCGCAACTGCTGCTCGCGGAGGACAACGTGATTAACCGTGAAGTGGCGCTGGAACTGCTGCACAGCGTTGGTCTAACCGTTGACGCAGCCGAGGACGGAGTAGAAGCACTGGAGCTGGCAGCTCACCGCCACTATGACCTGGTGCTGATGGACCTGCAGATGCCCAACCTCGATGGCCTGCAGGCGACTCGCGCCCTGCGCGGCCTTGAGGGCTGGGCGCAGACCCCAATCCTGGCCATGACCGCAAACGCCTTCGAAGATGACCGCAGAGCCTGCCTTGAGGCCGGCATGAACGACTTCATTCCGAAACCGGTAGAACCCTCGGAACTGTTCAAGAAGCTGCTGCAATGGCTGCCATCACCCCAGGACAGGACCGACCCGGCAGAATCCGCGCCAGTGATTGGCGATCCACCACGCGCAGACACCGCGACGGTCACTGATTTTGATCTTGCAAGAGGACCGGAAGTGATTGAGCGTCTCGCCACATACCTGCGCATTGGGGATATCCAGGCCACGCAGCTGATTCGGGAGGAAAGCGCTCTGCTGCGCGCCCTGCTGGGCGCAGAGAAAGCAGAGCGGCTGCTGCACCGTATCCTCAGATTTGAGTACGACCAAGCCAGTGAACTGCTGCAGGCCACGGGCGAGCGCGGATGACTGGTCTACCCGCAGCCAGCGATGCATCAGCAGGCCACCGAAGCACTTTAAAACTCACCCCGCAGCGGTTAAACTTGCCTCCCCCACAGCGGGCCCACGGGCAGATGAGGCAGAACTGGCATGACTTTTGTTGTTGGCGAACAGTGTATCAAGTGCAAGCACACGGACTGTGTAGAGGTCTGCCCGGTAGACTGCTTTTACGAAGGCCCGAACTTCCTCGTGATCCACCCTGACGAGTGCATCGATTGCGCACTGTGCGAACCCGAATGCCCGGTGGATGCGATCTTCTCCGAGGACGAGCTGCCGGAGGACCAGCAGGTCTTCCTGGAACTGAACGCCGAGCTGGCGGAAATCTGGCCCAACATTACTGAAATGAAGCCTGCCCTGTCAGATGCCGAGGAATGGGCCAACAAGCCCAACAAGCTGGCCCTGCTGGAGCGCTGACAGCCCGGCTCAGCTGAACAGGGAGTCTCCGGTCAGACCCTCGGTCTCCATAATCTGACGTAGGCGTCGAAGAGCCTCGACCTGAATTTGCCGCACTCGCTCCCGGGTCAGCCCAATCTCCCTCCCCACTTCTTCCAGGGTACTGCTTTCGTGTCCCCTGAGGCCAAACCGTCGGGACACAACTTCCCGCTGTTTATCCGATAGCTCGTCCAGCCAGTGGCCGATACTTTCGCGGATATCGCTGTCCTGCAGCAGTTGGGAGGGATCGTTGCCGCCAAGATCCGCGATGGTTTCCAGCACCGCCTTGTCCGATTCCGGGCCCACAGGCACATCGATCGAGGTCACCCGCTCGTTCAGACCAAGCAAGCGCTTAACATCCTCGGCGGGCCTGTCCAGCATCTGGGCGATTTCTTCCGCGCTGGGTTCATGGTCCAGCTTCTGGGTGAGCTCGCGGGCGGCGCGCAAGTAGACATTCAGCTCCTTGACCACGTGAATGGGCAGGCGGATGGTGCGGGTCTGGTTCATGATTGCCCGCTCCACGGTCTGGCGGATCCACCAGGTGGCGTAGGTGGAAAAGCGGAAGCCACGCTCGGGGTCGAACTTCTCCACTGCGCGGATCAGGCCCAGGTTGCCCTCCTCGATCAGGTCCAGCAGGGTCAAGCCGCGGTTAATGTAGCGGCGGGCGATCTTTACAACCAGGCGCAGATTGCTCTCAATCATCCGGCGCCGGGCGGCCTCGTCGCCCTTGAGGGCCAGACGGGCGTAATACTTTTCCTCATCAGCCGTGAGCAGCGGCGAAAAACCGATTTCGTTCAGGTAAAGCTGGGTGGCATCCAGAGATTTTTCTGCGCAGCGCGCGGAGCGGGCGCGATCAAAAGCCTGCTGCTCGATGTCGTCGTCGGTGTCTTCCGGGAGCAGCTCGTCCGTCTCACGGTCAGAGAGTGACCGCTCCTCCTCGCCATCAACGAATTCTTCCTCTTCGGGTCGCCCCAAGGCGGGAGTTTCGCAGGATTTTCCGACGCTGTGCCTGACCTTTGCAGCCGTCCGTTTAGGACTTGTTCTTCTTGTGTCCACATCCATGGCAACACCTCGTGCACGCGCATCCCAGCCGGGTACATCTGGGCTGTTACATTAGGTTACCTCAAGGCCAATGTTCAGCACAAGCACGCGGCCGCACCTGGCCGGCCGCACCTAGCCGGCCGCACCTAGCCGGCCGCACCTAGCCGGCCGCACCTAGCCGGCCGCACCTAGCCGGCCGCACCTAGCGACGTGGCAGCAATCGTAGGGGATCGATAGGCCTGCCCTCCTGACGTATCTCAAAATGCAGTTTCACGGTATCGGTGCCGCTACTGCCCTTTTCAGCGATCTTCTGCCCGGCGCTGACC
>JBLRXF010000319.1:0-3741 GCA_047920875.1 Haliea sp.
TTGGGACGTACCACGAGTTCAAGGCCAAGGCCATCCAGAACTTTCTGCCAGCCATCCGGCAGTTGACCGCGCCGACCGCCGAGCAAGGCTGAAACGTGATGCTGGCTGAGCCCCACCTCCGCAGCGAGGGCCAGAACACTCTGCCAGTTGCGCGGACTCATCACCCGCAGCGGCAGGTCAACATTGCCGCCAGCTACAGCCATGGCGTGGGCGTCCATGCCGTGGCCAGAGCGGGCCTCGAACAGGGTCACATGGAAGCCGGCCCTGCGACAGCCATAGGCTGCGGCGAGCCCCGCCATGCCGCTGCCAACTACTGCTACTGTTTCAGCCATGGAAAATTCCATCCGCACCGTCAGCCACGCAGGTTGCCCGGATCCACAGTGAATCTCAAGCGGGGGCGACGAAAACCCGGGCACCGGGGAAATCGCGGCCATGTCCGAGTGCCTTGGCGCTGAGCCGGCCCACCCGGATCAAGGACAATAGATGTCGCTTTTCAGGAAAAGGGCGTTTAGGCTGCTCAAGCCGACAGCCAGAATTCGAGGACCAGCCATGCCGTCGCTCCGCAGATGTTCCATGCTCTGCCCTGCTATCGCACTTGCGGCAGCACTACTGGTCACCGCTGCAACCGGGGCGGTCGCACAAGTCATCGGCCTCGCTGCCGGGTCCAAGCACTCGCTCGCTGTATTCGAGGACGGCAGCGTCATGGCCTGGGGTGGCAACGACTTCGGCCAGCTCGGGGACGGTTCCTTTGATAACAGGGCAACGCCTGTGCCTGTGGCAGGACTGGGCAATGCTCGTGCGATTGCAGCCGGCGCCGAGCACTCGTTTGCTGTTCTGGAAGATGGCCGCGTTATGGGATGGGGCGGCAACGAATTCGGCCCGCTTGGAGACGGCAGCACCAGCGACCGCGCATCTCCGGTACTGGTTTCAGGTCTCACCAATGTCACCCAGATCGCCAGCGGAGCCTTTCATGCAGTGGCCTTGCTTGAGGATGGCACCGTGAAAAGCTGGGGCCTGAATCATCTCGGGCATTTGGGTAACGGAACTGATGAGGACCGCATTTTACCCGGGTCTGTACCCGGCTTGAGCGATGTCCGGGCCATCGCAAGCGGCTATGACCACACCCTCGCACTGCGCAGCGATGGCAGCGTCTGGGCCTGGGGGAATAACGATCGCGGACAATTGGGGGACGGTAGCCGTGAGCATCGGAAGAGCCCGATACCGGTTGCCGGATTGGCCGCTGTCAGCGCGATCGCAGCAGGCCGGGGCCACTCACTGGCGCTACTGAAGGACGGAACGATCGTCGCCTGGGGCTTCAATATTCGAGAGCGCGCCACCGGCACCGGAGAAGAACTGAGCGCACTGACTCCCGTTCCGGGGGTTGCGGGTGCAACAGGTTTGGCAGCGGGACGCGGGCACGGTTTTGCAATCACTGAGAACGCGGTGCTGGCATGGGGTTTCAATCCTGTTGGCCAACTGGGGGATGGAACCACGAATGGTCGCAGCCTTCCTGCACCGGCAATGGGCCTTGAGCAGCCTGTGCGGGTTGCTGCCGGTGTTGACCACGCTCTCGCCTTGCTGTCGGATGGCAGAGTGGTCGCCTGGGGTGGCAACATGTTCGGTCAACTCGGTGACGGGACCACCATAGACCGACATACCGCGATGACAGTCCCCGGACTTCCATAATCCAAGCTTGATTACCGCAGTCAGTCCCCGAGGGCGGTGAACGGTTGCTCTTCAAAGGCCTGCCTGCACCGACCACACAGCCGTTGCCGCGGCACGTCACACTTCGAGCGCCGCCAGCAGGGCTGCCGTGTGCTGACCCAGGGTGGGCGGAGCCGAGCTGTAGACCACCGGAGTACGCGACAGCTTGATCGGATTGCCCACCAGTTCCAGGCCGGGATGCAGCGGGTGGGGAACGTTCACCCGCATCTCCCGGGCCAGGATCTGGGGTTCATTGAACACCTCCGCCACGCTGTTGATCGGGCCTGCCGGTACCCCCGCTGTTTCCAGCTGTTGCAACCAATCGGCCTTGTCGCGCTCCAGCATGCGCGCCTGCAGCAGGGGAATCAGCTGCTCCCGGTGTTGGACCCGCAAGCGGTTGGTCTGGAAACGCGCATCATCCGCCAGCTCGGGGCTGCCCAACACGGCGACAAAGCGCCGGAACTGCGCATCGTTGCCGACGGCCACCACCAGATGCCCATCGCGGGCAACGAAGCTCTGGTAAGGGACAATATTGGGGTGGGCATTGCCGAGGCGGCCGGGGTTGATGCCGCCGACCAGGTAATTGCTGGCCTGGTTGGCCAGGGTGGCGGCGGTCACATCCAGCAGCGCCAGATCCACCTGCTGGCCCAGCCCAGAGCGGTCCCGCTCGGTCAGCGCCGCAAGAATGCCTATCGTGGCGTAGAGCCCGGTCATGATATCCGTGAGCGCCACACCCACCTTCATCGGTTCGGCCCCGGGGCTGCCGTCGGGCTGGCCGGTAACGCTCATCAGGCCGCCCATGGCCTGCACCAGGAAGTCGTAACCGGGCCTTTCGCGCAGCGGCCCGGTCTGGCCGAAACCGGTGATGGAGCAGTACACCAGCCCCGGGTTCTCGGCCGCCAGACTGGTGTAGTCCAGGCCATAACGGGCGGCGTCGCCAACCTTGAAGTTTTCCACCAGCACATCGCAGTCGCGAGCAATGTTACGAAGCGAGACCTGACCCCGCGGTGATTTCATGTCGATACACACGGATTGCTTGCCGCGATTGGTACAGAGGAAGTACGCGGATTCCGTGGTCGGCTCGCCATCGGCGTCGGCCATGAAGGGCGGGCCCCAGGCCCGGGTGTCATCGCCGCCATCGGGGCGCTCGACCTTGATCACCTCGGCGCCAAGGTCCGCCAGGATCTGGGTGGCCCAGGGCCCGGCCAGCACCCGCGACAGGTCCAGCACCCGGATGTGGGACAGGGCGCCCATATCAGAAGGCGGGGATATCAGTCTGGGTGCGGCCCAGGATCAGGGCGTGCACATCGTGGGTGCCTTCATAGGTGTTGACCACCTCCAGGTTCACCATATGGCGCATCACCGGGTACTCATCGGAAATGCCGTTGCCGCCCAGCATGTCCCGGGCCTGGCGGGCGATGTGCAGGGCCTTGCCGCAGGAGTTGCGCTTGATCAGGGAGATCAGCTCCGGCGCGATCTGGCCGGCATCCATCAGCTCACCGGCACGATGGCAGCCCTGCAGGGCCAGGCTGATCTCGGTCTGCATGTCCGCCAGCTTGAGCTGGATCAACTGGTTCGCGGCCAGGGGGCGGCCGAACTGGGTGCGCTCCATGGTGTAGTCGCGGGCGGCAAACCAGCAGGTCTCGGCGGCACCCAGAGCACCCCAGGCGATGCCGTAGCGGGCGTTATTGAGACAGCCGAAGGGGCCCTTCAGCCCCTCTACATTCGGCAGCAACTGCTCTGCGGACACAAACACATCTTCCATGACGATCTGCCCGGTCACCGAGGCCCGCAGGGCCAGCTTGCCCTCGATCTTCGGCGCGCTCAGGCCCGCCATCCCCTGTTCCAGGATAAAGCCGCGAATCTTGCCGTCGTCGGTCTTGGCCCAGACCACGAACACATCGGCAATGGGGCTGTTGGTGATCCACATCTTGGCGCCGTTAAGCACATAGTGATCGCCATCGCGTTCGGCGCGCAGGGTCATGCTCACCACATCCGAGCCGGCGTTCGGTTCACTCATCGCCAACGCGCCGACAT
>JBLRXF010000320.1:0-3727 GCA_047920875.1 Haliea sp.
CGTGGGCGACATCATCGCGGAACCCATCCGCGAGATGAAGCTGCGAAAGACCGAGGACGAGACCCGCGACCGGGTCGAGGACCTGCTGCGCATCGTGGGGCTCGCCGCCGATGACGTCGCCAAGTTCCCGCATGAATTCTCCGGCGGTCAGCGCCAGCGCATTGCCATCGGCCGTGCCCTGGCGACCCGGCCCGAGTTTGTGGTGGCCGACGAGCCGGTGTCGGCGCTGGATGTCACCATCCAGGCCCAGATTCTCGACCTGATGTTGGCGCTGGGGCGTGAGTACGGCCTGACCATGCTGTTCGTGTCCCACGACCTCGCGGTGGTGCGCCACATCGCCGACCGCATCCTGGTCCTGTACCAGGGCAAGGTGGTGGAGCAGGGCACGGGGGAGGCGCTGTTTGAGCGGCCGCAGCAGGAGTACACCCGGCAACTGTTGCAGTCGATTCCCGGGCGCGCCCTGCTGGCTTGAGCGCCGCCGCTACGCCGGATCTTTCTCCGTCAGTGCGTGGCTGCTTCGCCCGCTTGTGCTCCCCGCACCAGGCGTCCGGGCAGCGCGCCGGTGGCCACGCCGTGCCGCTGTACCACTGTGCCGCTGACGATGGTCGCAGTGTAGCCGGTAGCGCCCTGGTGTACCCGGCGGCCATTGGCCGGCATATCGTACTCTACCCGCGGCGGCAACAGGGTGAGCTGCTCGAAATCAATGATATTGATGTCTGCCTTGTAGCCCGGGCGCAGCAGACCGCGATCCTCCAGGCCGACGGCGGTGGCGGTGTCCCGGGTCAAGCCTTTGATCACCTCCTCCACTGACAGCTTTTCGCCTTTGCTCCGATCGCGCGCCCAGTAAGTCAGCAAGTGGGTGGGCAGGCTGGCATCGCAGAGAAAGCCAAGATGGGCGCCGCCATCTCCCAGTCCGAACAGGCTGTGCGGGTGACGCAGCATTGACAGAGCGGCGTTCAGAGTACCGTCGGCGAAATTGACCACCGGCAGCGTCAGTACCGCCTGCCCGTCCTGCTCCAGCATCAGGTCATAGGCGCAGGCCTCCGGGCTCACGCCGCGCGCGGCGGCGATAGCGCTGACGCGCTGGCTGGCGTCTGGCTCGTAGTCCGGCTGTTCGCCCAGCGGATACATCAGATCCCAGCAGCGCAGCAGCAGCTCACCCGGGAAGTCGGATGCGTCCGGGGTTTCACTGATGATGCGCTCGCGCGTCGCCGGATCCCGCAGGGCTTGCCGACGCTCAGCCAGCGGCAGCGACTGCAGGGATTTGAAGGTGGGCGTGTAGCTGAAGGGGTTGAAGCTGGTTTCGAAACCCATCAGGATTCCCACCGGCCGACCGCTGACCTGGGCGGTAACCGCCAGACCATCGCGCTGGCACTCTTCTATCCAGGCCATCACCGTGCGCCATTTCTCGGGCGCGTTGTGCCATTGCATGACGGTCAGGGACATGGGCCGGTTGCTCTGCTCCGCTACCCGCCGCAGCATGCCCAGTTCGGCCTCGACATCCGTGAAGTCGGAGACCAGTTGCAAAACCCCCCGGTCACGCAGCTTCAAGGCTTCCCCGATGGCCGCGAGTTCTTCTTCGGCAGCATCCAGGGTGAAAATCGGGGTGCCGTCGCTGGCGCGGTGGTTGATGGTGCGAGAGGTGGCAAAGCCGAGTGCGCCAGCGTCCATGGCTTCCGCGGCGAGCGTTGCCATGCGTGCCCGGTCTGCGGCCGTGGCGGGTTCGCGATCCACAGCGCGCTGGCCCATGGCATATACCCGCAGCGCCGCGTGGGGCAGCTGGGTGGCGATGTCAGCGTCATACTGGCGGTTGTCCAGCCAGTCTAGGTACTCCGGAAAACTCTCCCAGGTCCAGGGGAGGCCCGTGCTGAGCACCACTTCCGGCAGATCTTCCACGCCTTCCATCAGACTGACCAGGCGTTCCCGATCCCGCGGACGACAGGGGGCAAAACCGACGCCACAGTTGCCCATCAATACCGTGGTGACCCCGTGGGCGGAAGAGGGGGCAACGCGGTGGCTCCAGGTGACCTGGCCGTCATAGTGCGTGTGGATATCGACAAAGCCCGGCGTTACCAACTGGCCACTGGCGTCGATCTCTTCCTTGCCTAGTACCGCAAGTGCCTCGCCAACGGCGATGATCCTGCCCTCGCTTACCGCAACGTCCGCGGCAAAGGCGGCACTGCCGCTGCCGTCGACCACAAGACCGTTGCGTATGACCAGATCTGCCTGTGTTGTCATCGTTGTTGTTCGCACTCGCAGTGAATTCCAGCGCCAAGTGTAGCCGTGCTGCGCCCAACAACCCATCTTCCTGACCCATCACTGCTGTCGGGTTCACTCAGGAGAACCGAAGGCTGGCTCGTTTGTCGATTTTTTGCCTGGTGTTCGTTAAAGGCTCCTCTGCGCCTATTTGACAAATCCTTAAATTGGGAATAAATTCCCAAACATGGATATGCCAATACATCACGTTCTTAGCCACGCAGTGCTCCGTATTCTGCGCCCGCTGGCTCGTGTGCTGCTGTCCCACGGGATGGCCTATGGAGCCTTTGCCGAGTTGGCTCGGCGAGCGTTTGCCGAGGAGGGCTTCCTGTTGATTGAGCGCTCGGGCAAGCGCCCGACGGTATCCGCGGTGTCTGCCATCACCGGCATGACGCGCAAGGAGGTCAGCCGCCTGCGTGAGGAGGCTCTCAACACCAACGGTGAGGCCGCGCAGCGCTACAGCCGCGCGATCCGGGTGATCAGTGGCTGGCTGAATGACGCTGAGTTCCTTGATAAGAACGGAGAACCTGCGGTGTTGCCCCAGGACGGTGAGGCCGGCAGTTTTTCTGCCCTGGTCAAGCGCTACAGCGGTGACATCCCCTCTGCGGCAATGCTGTCAACGCTGCAGGTCAGCAACAATGTCGTGGTCGAACAGGGTCAGGTCGTACTCAAGGAGCGCGCCTACATTCCCATGGCGACCCCCACGGACAAGATCAATATTCTGGGCAGGGACGTGGGTGAGTTGATCTACACGATCGGCCACAACCTTGAGGCCCGTCCGGGAGAGCGCTACTTTCAGCGCAAGGTTTCCAACGCCTCCGTTGCGGCGCATGCCGTGAGTGAGTTTCGCGCGCTGTCCAATCGCAAGTCGCAGGAACTCCTCGAGGAATATCACGCCTGGCTCTCGCGTCATGAGCTCGACGAACAGCACGAACCAGGGGAAGACACCGCCTACGTCGCCGTGGGCATTTATTACATCGAGTTATCCGAGCAGGAGCAATCCTCATGAAAACACACGTTCTGCCACGCCCCATCGCCACTGCCAGCGCTCTCGCCCTTGTCCTCGCCGCCTGCGGTGGCGGTGGCGGCGGCGGTGACAGTGTTGCCGTAAGCTCTCCTCCTCCCACCGGCGGTGGCGGTGGTGGTATCGGCGGTTCCGGTCAGAGCACCACCAGCAGCGGTACCATTGACGGCTTTGGCAGTATCTTCGTCAACGGCGTGCGCTTCGACACTGATGATGCGGAAGTCATCGTCAACGGTGAAGTCCGCGGTGAAGAGGCCCTGCGCCTCGGAATGGTGGTGTTGGTGAGCGGAGAAGTTGACGACGACGGCGTCACCGGCACGGCCCAGCGCGTGCTGTATGACAATGAGTTGAAAGGGCCCATATCCGCCATCCAGATCGCCCCGGATGGCAATTCGAAGTTGCTGACCGTCCTGGGAGTCAACGTCATTGTCGAGAAAGCTGGCACGG
>JBLRXF010000321.1:0-3718 GCA_047920875.1 Haliea sp.
GTTGTGTACGCCGGTACCGGAGTCGATATCCAGGTGACCCTTGACCAGCTCCAGCCAGCCGGTCTCGGAACTCACGGGTTGTGCCAGTGCGGCTGGCGCGATGGCAATGACTGCACAAAAACAGAGGCTACGGGCGAGGCGTGACATGGTGTTCTCCAGTATCGTTCTATCAGGGCTGCAGTGCTGAGGCCCCCGATCATAGCGCAGTTTCTGCACAAGCGCAGACATGGCCTGCAGTTCGCCACTGACGGCAGCAACGTGCCTGGCGCGTATTCACGGAGCCTGGAGCAGAAGGGTAATCCGGCGGACCGACGCAAGCTCCCGCTGCTGTCCGGGGCTATTGATTTGCTGCGGACAGGCTTGGAGCCAGACGCCGCTCGCCACGGTGGCGGACGACGTCCGGTGGACCGCTGACTAGTTGTTCATCGCTCCCTGAATTGCATCGTCCGCATCTTCTGCGGCGTTCTCGACTTCACTGGCTGCGTCTTCTGCAGCCTGCTCGGCATCGTGCATCATGTCTTCGCCAGCCTGCTCGGCGTCGTGCACAGCATCTTCTCCCCACTGCTTGGCATCGTGCATCGTATCTCCCGCAGCATCAGCGGCATCGTCCCACGCTTCACCGGCAGATTCCATGGCCTCTTCCGCCGCCTCGGACACGGCAGCGCCGGCTTCCTGCGCGGATTCGGACATGGCACTCATGGCATCGGAAGCGGACTGCCCGGCTTCCTGGGCATCATCCTTGCTGCATGCGGCAAGCCCGACCGTCATCAACGTTGCCAGTGCCGCAGCGGTTATCATTTTCGTTGTCATATCAACACCCCTTCAAAGTGATTGTAGCGACATGTCCCAACCGGACAGCCTGAGACTACACAGCAATACCATGGGAGTAAAGCGACCACTTGACCCGTGCCAGCGGTCGGTCCGCAGCGGTGGCGGATCGCTCCGGGGGCCGGATCGCGTCCGGGGAAGCGACGCCACAAAAACACGATTTCCGTCCGCTCACCGCAGCGGCTACACTACGCGCCTCAGAAAACCAGACCAGGAGAATACCGTGTACCGTTTCAGCCAGGAATCCTACGCCTACCAGGAGCGCCTGCAGGCGTTTATGGACGAGCACATCTACCCCAACGAGGGAGCCTACGCCGAGCAGCTGCACCACGCGGCCTCACGGTTTGCCGCCGTGCCGTTGATGGACGAGCTGAAGGAGAAGGCGAAAGCCGCCGGCCTCTGGAACCTGTTTATTTCACCCCACGAGGCAGAATTCGCCGATCACGACGGTTTCAGCAACTTCGACTACGCGCCGCTCGCGGAAATCATGGGTCGGGTACTGTGGTCCCCGGAAGTGTTCAACTGCAATGCCCCGGATACCGGCAACATGGAAGTGCTGATGCGCTACGGCAACGCCGAGCAGCAGGAGCGCTGGCTGCGGCCGCTGCTGGCGGGGGAGATCCGCTCGTCCTATGCCATGACCGAGCCCCAGGTTGCCTCTTCCGATGCCACCAATGTGGAATTGCGCATTGAGCCGGACGGCGATCACTGGGTGCTGAACGGCCGCAAGTGGTTCATCACCAGCGCCATGTATGAGCGCACGCAGATTTTCATCGTCATGGGCAAGTCCGACCCGGAAAACCCCAACCGCCACCTGCAGCAGAGCCAGATTCTGGTGCCCAAGGGTACGCCGGGCCTGACTATGGTGCGGCCGCTGACGACCCTGGGTTATGACGATGCGCCGCTGGGCCACGCGGAAATCCTGTTCGAGAACGTGCGGGTGCCGGCCGCGAACATGCTGCTCGGCCCCGGCCGCGGCTTCGAGATTGCCCAGGGACGTCTCGGCCCGGGCCGCATCCACCACTGCATGCGCCTGATCGGCGCCGCCCAGCGCTCGCTGGAGCTGGCCTGTCAGCGGGTAGAGAACCGCACCACCTTTGGCCGCAAGCTGAGCCAGCACCAGTCCGTGCGCGAGGACCTGTCGCGCTGCTTCTCTGAAATCGAGATGGGCAGGCTGCTGCTGTTGAAGACCTGCAGCAAAATGGATGAGCTGACGCCGCAGGGCGCGTTGGACTATATCGCCGCAGCCAAAAGCACTGTGCCCCTGCTGATGCAGAACGTGATCGACCGCTGCATGCAGATCCACGGCGCCGGCGGCCTGACCGAAGACTACATGATGGCCGAGGCCTTCAACTATGCGCGCTGGTGCCGCCAGGCGGACGGCCCGGATCAGGTCCACCAGATGGCCTTGGGCAAAATGGTGATCAAGCGCTACACCAATGCCTGAGGTGCATCCGCAGCTGCTGGCGGACTGCCATCGCCTGGGGGCGATGGCAAGCGGCGAACTGCTGCTGTCACGCAACGCCAACCTGCACTGGTTCATCCTGGTACCGGCTACCGCGGTGCAGGATCTGCTGGATCTGCCGCCTCCGCAGTTGCACCAGGTACTCGCCGACTGTCAGAAACTGTCCCACTGGCTGAAGCAGGAGCAGGGCTACAACAAGGTCAATTTTGCCGGCCTGGGGAACGTGGTGCCGCAGATGCACCTGCACATTATTGGCCGCTCTGAAGCCGACCGCTGCTGGCCTCAGCCCGTCTGGGGCAACCTGCCGCCAGGGCCGGAATGGCAACCCGTAGTGCTGGATGCGATCAAAAGGGAGCTCGGACTTGAGCGCTGAAAACGTCGCCCTGGTGATCGGCGCCTCTGGGGGCATCGGTGCGGCGGTGGCGCGCCGACTGCTGGATGACAGGCACCATGACACGGTCTTTTGTGTCAGCCGCGCCGCCACTCCGCCCGCGGCTCTCGCAGGCGCGCCGCAGCTGCGATGGCTTCCCTGCAGCGGCTCAGCGGAGGATATCGCTGCAGTGCGCGAGCAATTGGGTGATGCCGTTGGCCGGCTGACACGGGTGGTGATCTGCAGCGGCATCCTGCACCAGGGAGAGAAGGGGCCGGAGAAATCCCTGGAGCAGCTGGACGCTGAGTGGATGCAGGCGGTCTTTCGGGCCAACAGTATCACCCCCATGCTCTGGCTGCAGGCTTTGGCCAAGGGCCTGGGGCGCAAACAGCACTGTGTCATTGCCGCCCTCAGCGCCAGGGTAGGCAGCATTGGCGACAACCGGCTCGGGGGCTGGTACGGCTACCGCGCTTCCAAGGCGGCTCTCAACATGCTGCTGCAGACCGCCGCCGTGGAGCTGGGCAGACGTGCGCCGGGGACCAAACTCATTGCCTTCCACCCGGGCACCACCGATACCGCGCTGTCGCGGCCCTTTCAGAGCGGTGTGCCTGCGGACAAGCTGTTTACCCCGGACTTCGTTGCAGAACGACTGCTTGCCATCATGGCAGCTGCCGAGGCCGACGGCACGCTGTCCTACCTCGACTGGGACGGGCAAACCATCCCTTGGTAATGGGCGTGCTATCCTGAGCAAGCCCGATAACAACAGGCAAGGGAGTATCGCCATGCTCGTCGTTCACCATTTGAATAACTCGCGCTCCCAGCGCGTCCTCTGGCTGCTGGAAGAGCTGGAGCTGCCTTACAAAATCGTGCGCTATCAGCGCAGTGCCGAGACCAACCTCGCACCCCCGGACCTCGAGACGGTGCATCCACTGGGCAAGTCGCCCCTGCTGGGCGATGGCGACCGGGTGATCATCGAATCCGGCGCCATCATCGACTATGTGCTGCGTTGCCACGGCGGCGGCCGCCTGTTGCCGACCCCCGGCAGCGATGAGCAC
>JBLRXF010000322.1:0-3686 GCA_047920875.1 Haliea sp.
GTGGGCGGCGAGCCGGCCATGGCCGGCTACTCCATCGTCTCGACGCCTGCGCTGGAGGGGCATATCCGCAATCGCTGTTTCTTCGCCGGCAAGGTGACCCGCGATCTGATCAATCAGGGCCGGGCCGACTATGTGCCGATCTTCCTGTCGGAAATCCCCAAGCTGTTCCGCCGCGGTGAGCAGAGAGTGGACACAGCCATTATTCAGGTATCGAAACCGGACGCCCACGGGAACTGCTCGCTGGGTATTTCCGTGGAAGCCACGGCCGCGGCCTGTGACGTTGCCGGGCGGATCATTGCCCATATCAATCCCAACATGCCCCGCACCCACGGCGACAGTTTCATCAACCTCAAGCGGATTGATTACGCCTATGCCGAGGCGATGCCGCTGATTCTGCACGAGAGTCGGGAGACCTCAGCCGTCGACCGGCGCGTGGGCGAGCATGTCGCCAGCCTGGTGGAGGATGGCAGCTGTCTGCAGATGGGGATTGGCGCCATTCCCGATGCGGCTCTGGCCTGTTTGGGAGACCGCAAGGACCTGGGAGTCCATACGGAGATGTTCTCCGACGGCGTGCTGGATCTGCTGGAGAGCGGGGTGGTCAACAACGCCCGCAAGAAAATCGCCCGTGGCCGGGTCGTGACCAGCTTCGCGATGGGTTCCAGGCGCCTGTATGACTTCGTGAATGACAACCCGGAGGTGGCCTTTCTTGACGTGGAATACGTCAACAATCCCGTGGTGATCGCAAAGAACAAGAATGTGATGTCCATCAACAGCGCTATCCAGGTTGACCTCACTGGTCAGGTCTGCGCCGACTCCATGGGCTACCGCATTTACTCCGGAGTCGGTGGTCAGGTCGATTTCGTGCAGGGCGCTATGTATTCGGATGGCGGCAAATCCATTATCGCCCTCCCCAGCACGGCACAGCATGGCACGGTATCACGGTTGGTGGCGGCGGTTGAGCGCGGTGCCGGCGTGGTCACCACCCGCGCCCAGGTCGATTACGTGGTGACGGAATACGGTGTCGCCGAGCTTCGGGGTCGCTCTCTGAGTGAGCGTGCGGCGGATCTGATTGCCATCGCACATCCGGATTTCCGCGAGGCCCTGGCTCGAGAGGCGCGGGACTCGCTCGGTTTGCGGGTGTAGAATCGGGCCATGAACGTCACCGACTATCTCAGCCGCGAGGACATCGCCCACTTCACCGCCAAGAGTGATCTGCAGGCCTGGCGACTGGTGCTGGGCAACTGGCTGGCTATCATCGCCCTCTTGGTGCTGGTCGCCTGGTATCCGCACCCTCTGCTGATCGCAGCGGCTATGCCGCTGCTGGCCGGGCGTCAGCTGGGGCTGGCGGTACTGACTCACGAGGCCGGCCACCGTACCCTGTTTCGCACCCCCTGGCTCAACGACATCGTGGGGCAGTGGCTCTGCGCGCTGCCCGTGTTCAACGACATGCCGTCCTATGCCCGCGGGCATTTGCGCCATCACCGGCTCGCTGGCACCGCGGAGGACCCGGATCTCCCCAACTATGCCAGTTATCCGGTTTCCTCTGCCAGCTTTCGACGCAAGGTGCTGCGCGATCTCAGCGGGCGTACGGGCGTAAAACTGCTGGCTGCAATCCTGGGCGGCGCCGCGGGCATCACCAGTGGCGAGAAGCGTGCCAGTGCGGCGCCCTTCATCAGCCAGCTGTTGGTGCAGGCTGTTCTGTTTCTGCTGCTGATGGCCTTTGGCGCCGGCTGGCTGTACCTGCTGTGGCTGGGCACCTTCCTCACGGTTTATATGCTGGTTGTTCGCCTCCGGCAGATTGCCGAGCACGCCGCGGTACCGGACCTGTATCACCTGGACCCGCGGCACAACACGCGTACGGTGGATGCACCCTGGTGGCAGCGCCTGGTCCTCGCACCCAACGGCGTCAACTATCACCTGGAGCACCACTTTATGGCCAGCGTACCCTGCTACCGCCTGGCAGCGTTGCGGCGTCACCTGCGTGCCTGTCGCGCTCTGGATGATGTGCCCGCCTTCAACGGCTACGGCGCGGTGCTGCGGCATGTGATTGCCTGACTCTCACCTCAGATAAAAAGGACCCAAGCATGAGCAAGAACGTCGACCCCACCCGCGAGCAGTTTGATCAGTTCAAGGCGCTGCCGCGGGACACCCCGATCATGATGCTGAACCTTATTCGGCTTAACGCCAGCGCTAACTATCCCGACGGCGAGGTTGTCTCCGGCGCGAAGGCCTACGCCCGCTACGGGCGGGACAGCGGCCCTATTTTCCAGCGCCTGGGCGGCAGTATCATCTGGCGCGGCCGGCCAGAGTGCGTGGTGATTGGTCCCGCAGACGAGCACTGGGATATCGCCTTTATCGCCCGTTACCCCAACTCCGGGGCCTTTATGGCAATGGTGACGGACGAGGACTACCGCAAGGCCGTGGTGCATCGCCAGGTTGCGGTTGCGGATAGCCGTCTGATCCGGATGGCGGACGCCAGCGCCGGGGAAGGTTTCAGTGGGTGATGGGGTAGAGGTCCGGTGGGGATCTGTCCCCGGATTTGCGGCAAAGCGGGAGGAAGGACCAATGAGCTGGATTGCAGGAGCGCGGGACCGGGAGCAGACCATGGCGCGATTGCCCGCGATAGGCGGACACTTTCAGCGCCTGTACGCCAGCTTTTATCAGCTCTCGCAACTACCGCCGGAAACCGTTGAGCTGTGTCGCCTGCGCCTGGCGCAGCTGCACCGCAGTCATGCCGATTTTGCGCTGGAAGAGTATCCCCTTGCCACCGGCAAGCGCGAGCAGCTGCATGACTGGCACGGGGCTGCGCAATTTTCGGCTGGAGAGCGGGCCTGTCTGGAGCTCACCGAGGTGCATGCGATGGATTGCAGCGCCATTACCGACGCCCAGGCCGATGCGGTCAAGCAGCACTTTGGCGAGGCGGGATTGGTGGCTCTGCTGCAGGCACTGGGCGCCTTTGATGGCTTTATTCGCCTGGGTTTGATCTGGCAGGCAGCGCCTGCGAGGGGCAAGCAACATGACTAGTGCACCCAGGGTAAGCGCTCCCGCGGGCAACACGGGCAACGTGATCAGGGACTCGGCGCTGGGCATTGTGCCGGAAACGCTGGAGCATTACCTGGCACTGAATGCGGCCATCTGGGATGCAGGGCCACTTGGTCCCGGGGAAATTGAGCTGGCCCGTTTGCGCAACGCTCGCCATACCGGCTGCGTGCTGTGCCAGGCGGTGCGCTACGACGTCGCCGTTGCTGATGGCCTGACTGAGGATAAGGTTCAGCTCATCCGCGAGAATAATCCCGAGGTGGGCCTGAGCGAGCGAGAGCGTCTGATGATGGCCTTTGTCGACCAGTACAATCTGGATCCCGCAGGGATATCGCAGAAGCTGCAGCAGGCACTGCTGGCTGCTTTCACGGAAGACGAACTGCTGCATTTATCGCTGCTGGTGGCCTGGTTCAACGGTTCTTCGCGCTGCGCTGTGGCTCTCGGGGGAATGCCTGAATCAATGCCCAGGCTGGAGATCAGTGTCCCGCGCTAGCTGGACCGGGCGATAACCCCATCGCGCGGGGACCGCGCTCCCACGGGAATGGCGGGTCCTTGTGGGAGCCCGCTCTGCGGGCGATAACCCCATCGCGCGGGGACCGCGCTCCCACGGGAATGGCGGGTCCTTGTGGGAGCCCGCTCTGCGGGCG
>JBLRXF010000323.1:0-3624 GCA_047920875.1 Haliea sp.
TCCTGCCCAACGCCGGTAACGGCAAGCGCCGCCAGCGCTACCTGCAGGAGTGGGCTGACGCTCTGCGCGAGATGGCAGCGCTTGAGCCTGCGCTGCTCCTGCCCATGCACGGCCCGGCGATGACCGAACCCGCAGAGATACAGAACAAGCTGGACGTTGTGGCATCCACCTTCGAGGCCATCACCGAGCAGGTCACAGACGGGCTTAATGCCGGCCTGCGCCAAGATGAGGTGATTGCCTCCGTCAAGCTGCCCGCCGAGCTCGAAAATCACCCCCAGCTCGACACCTACTACAACACGGTAGCGGACGTCGCCAAAATGGGGGTGCGTGAATACAGCGGCTGGTGGGACGGCATTCCCTCGCACTGGTCCCCGGCAACGAGGGAGGCACAGGGGCGCATGATCATGGAACTTGCCGGTGGGGCAGAGGGCCTGGTCCAGCGTGCCCGCGAACTCATGGCCAGCGATCCCGCACTTGCCAGCCATCTGGCAGACTGGGCTTTCCACGCCGACCCGAACAATCCTGCCATTCTCCAGCTCGGCATCGATACCTACGCCAGCCGCATTCAGCCGGGCATTCCCCTGCAGGAAATCAATGTGTATCTATCCCACATTGTGGAGCTCAAGTGGCGCTTGCGGCAAATGGCGGGGCGCTGAACCGCCCCGCCACGCAGGCAGCAGAAATCCCAAGTACTTGTTCATGCCCCAATCGGCATACCGTACAATCCACCGTCTTTGCATACCCACAGCTTCAGGAGCCCCCATCGTGAACGTTTCTCACAGTGCAGTTGCAGTGGTGGCGGCGATGCTGATGGCTGCAGGCGCCAACGACACACGCGGCGAGCCGCAGCTGGCTGCACAGCAGCAAGAATCAGCCCCCCGGATCGCTGGGGCTGTGCCGCGCAATCCGCTGCGTCAGGCGTATTTTGGCGAGCTGCACGTGCATACCATGAATTCGCCGGATGCCTTCATGCTGAACGTGCGGACCACACCCAGTGATGCCTACCGCTTTGCCCGGGGAGAAGCGATCGAACACAGCTCAGGGGCCAGACTCCAGCTTGGCCAGGCACTGGACTTTATTGCGGTCACGGACCACTCGGAGTACATGGGTATTCTGCCGCGGCTGCTCGACCCCGACAGTGAACTTGGCAAGCTGGCGCTTGCCGCGCAACTCCAATCGGACAAAGCAGATGAGAACCAGCACGCCCTGCTGGAGGTACTGATGACCCTGGGCTCTGGCAAACCGTTGACCGAGCTGGTTGACCCCAAGCTGCGTCACGCGATCTGGCGGGAATATGTGCAGGTGGCGGATCTCTTTTACCAGCCGGGGGAATTCACCACGCTCATTGGCTACGAATGGACCTCCTCCGGTGGCATGAGCGAGATCAATCTGCACCGCAACGTCATCTTTCGCGGCGACCAGGTGCCCGAGCAACCTTTTTCCAGTTTTGACAGCGTAGAGCCAAGAGAACTTTGGACCTGGATGGATGAGCAGCGCGAGCAGGGCATTGAATCCATGGCCATCTCCCACAACGCCAACCTGAGCAACGGGCTGATGTTCCCCTCTGCCAAGGCCTTTGCCGGCGAGCCGCTGGACAGCGACTATGCCGAGCTGAGACAGCGCAACGAACCGCTGGCCGAGATTACCCAAATCAAGGGCACGTCGGAAACCCACCCGCTGCTGTCACCGAATGATGAATGGAGTGGTTTTGAAATCCTGGAAGACTTGCTGGGCGGCTCGGGCGTCATAGGCCAGGCCCAGGGCAGCTATGCCCGGGATGCCTGGCTCACAGGCCTGGTGCTGGAGGAGACCCAGGGTTTCAACCCCTATCGCTTCGGCGTGGTAGGGGCAAGCGACAGCCACAACGCCAGCTCCCAGGTGGAGGAGAATAACTACCACGGCAAGATCGGCGTGGCAGATGGCACGGCGGAAACCCGGCGCGGGGGCAGCTTCATCAACGTTCAGCATGTGAAGTACAGCGCTGCGGGGCTTGCAGGTGTCTGGGCCGAAAGCAACACGCGCGAGGACGTCTATGACGCCCTTGCCCGCCGCGAAGCCTTCGCAACCACAGGGCCACGCATCAGCGTGCGCTTCTTCGGCGGCTGGGAATGGCCGGCCAATGCGCTGGAAAATCCCGCATGGGTTGAACAGGCCTATGCACACGGTGTTCCCATGGGGGGCGACCTGCCGGACGCCTCCTCGCCTGAGCAGGCCCCTGCATTTCTGGTCTGGGCCACCAAGGATCCCGCCAGCGCCTGGCTGCAGCGCGTTCAGATTATCAAAGGCTGGGTAGAAGAAGGCGAGAAGCGCGAGCAAGTCTATGATGTGGTTTGCGGGGACGGCTTGCAGCCGGACCCGGCCACGCATCGCTGCCCGGACAATGGCGCCAGCGTCGATCTGGACAGCTGTGACTTCGACCGGGAAAAGGGCGATGTCCAGCTGCGCAGCGTCTGGCGCGATCCGGATTTCGCGCCTGACCAGCGCGCGTTCTACTATGCCCGGGTGCTGGAAAATCCGACCTGTCGCTGGAGCACATGGGACAGCCTGCGTCACAACATGCCTCTGCCAGAGGATGTACCTCCAACCCTTCAGGAGCGCGCCTACACATCACCCATCTGGTACCGGCCAGGGCAACACAGGGAAGCACCCAGATGACCCAATTTGATTCGCTAGGGCTACACGCCGAGCTGCTGGCCAACCTGGCCACGCTGGACTATCACAGCATGACCCCGATCCAGGCCCGCAGCCTGCCGCCGATCCTGGCCGGGCGCGACGTGATCGGCCAGGGCAAGACCGGCTCCGGCAAGACTGCCGCCTTCGGCCTGGGGCTGCTGCAGAAACTCGACGTCAAGCGCTTTGCAATCCAGGCACTGGTGCTGTGTCCGACCCGGGAACTGGCGGACCAGGTGGCGAAGGAGATACGCCGCCTCGGGCGCGGTATCCACAATATCAAGGTGCTGACTCTCTGCGGTGGCATGCCACTGGGGCCGCAGATTGGCTCTCTGGAACATGGCGCACATATTATTGTCGGCACCCCGGGGCGCATCGAGGAGCACCTCGCCAAGGGCAGTTTAAAACTGGACAAGGTCACTACCCTGGTGCTGGACGAAGCCGACCGCATGCTCGATATGGGCTTTCAGCCCGCCCTGGACGCCATCCTTGAGCACGTCCCCAGCCAGCGCCAGACCCTGCTGTTCAGCGCTACCTTTCCGCCCGGCATCGAGGCCATCGCCCAGCGGGTGATGCAGGCGCCGGAACGGGTGCAGGTGGAGTCCACCCACGACAGCAGCACCATCGCCCAGGTGTTTTACCAGGTCGAGGACAGCGAGCGCGTCACTGCCCTGCGCCTGCTGCTGTTGCAGCAGCGGCCGGATTCCGCCGTAGTTTTCTGCAATACCAAAGTTGAATGCGCCGAGGTCGCCAGAGACCTGGCTCGTCACGGCTTCAGCGTGCAGGCCCTGCACGGTGACCTTGAGCAGCGCGACCGCGACCGCACCCTGGTGCAGTTCGCCAACAAGAGTATCTCCGTATTGGTTGCCACCGACGTCGCCGCCCGGGGCCTGGATATCGACGCCCTGGACGCGGTGATCAATTACCACATCCCCCGCGACCTGGATGTGTACG
>JBLRXF010000324.1:0-3613 GCA_047920875.1 Haliea sp.
CTGAAGATGGCGAACTGTATGCCCGCCTGGGCAATATCTACCTGGATGGTGATCGCAATGAAGAGGCGATTACTGCGATCAACCGCGGCTTGCAGCGTGGCGGTGTGCGTCGGCCTGATTCCGCCAGGCTGGTACTGGGCATGGCGTATTTCAATACCAAGCAGTACGACAAGGCCCGTGAGGCCTTCCAGGCGGCGGGGCGGGACGAGCGCTCAGCGCAGTATGCCAGGCAGTGGATTCAGTACATGGATTCCGAGATTGAGCGGCAAAGGCAGCTGGAAAGCGGCTGAGGCCTGGACCCTGGAACAAAAAAAGGAGCACAGGGTGCTCCTTTTCTTTTGGCCAAACCTGGCCCCTTAAATAGGGGTTACATTCTCGGCTTGGGGGCCTTTCTGGCCATTGGTGACAGTGAACTGCACCTTCTGACCGTCGGTGAGTGTCTTGAACCCATCGCCCTTGATGGCGCTGAAGTGAACAAAGACATCGGGGCCGCCTTCGCGCTCGATAAAGCCGAATCCCTTGGTCTCGTTAAACCACTTAACGGTGCCGGTTTCTGTAGACATAAGTGTTACCTGTATAGCTTTGGAAAGCCCGTCAGGGCCCCAGGGGGTTAGTCATTTATTTATGTTCAACGTACCGAGGAACTTGAGGGAACTTCGACCACGCGCATAAATACCACTGATTTCTCAGCTTTAAAGAGTGTAGCACCGCCTCGGTTTGCTGGGATTACGCCGGGAAGAAATTTTTTGGGCAATTTTACCCGTTTGTGTTCGTCTCCGGGCGCAGCTGCTCAGCCCAGGGGGGCGTGCGAGGCACCCAGCAATCCCGGCTCCACATGGGTGATTATCCTCACGGGCATCAGCTGCAGATGCCCCTGCATGGGGCCGCGATCGATAAAACGCTGGCGAAACGCACTCTGCTGCAGGAAAGCCGGGAAACTCGGCAGGATGCCGCCCGCGAGGTAGAGTCCGCCAAAAGCGCCACTGGCGAGCACAAAATCGGCGCTTGCAGCGCCCAGCAGAGCGCAGAAAAGATCCAGCGCGGCGACACACAATGCGTCCGTTCCGGCCAGCGCCCTGGCACTGATTGCCTCGCTCTGCAGGGGATTCGCAGCAACACCCTGAACCTGTGCCAGCGCCTGGTAGAGCCTCTGCAGCCCTGGCCCTGACAGCAGCAACTCAGCGTAAATCCGGGGATGCTGGTGCAGCAGCACCCGCCACAGTTCCAGCTCCAACAGGTTCTGCGGGGCCAGTGTCATCTGCCCTGGCTCGCAGGCTACCGCGCGGTGGGGCATGCTGCTGCAATCCAGCACGGAGCCGCCAAGGCCGGTGCCAGGGCCCACTGTGGCGAGACGCGGGTAGGCTGAATTACCGGGCTGAATCTCGTGCCAGTCGGCGGGAGTCAGCCAGGGCAGCGCAAAGGCATTGGCCTGGAAGTCGTTGATCAAGCCGACACGATCCCAGCCAAAGCGCGCGGCCAATTCCCTGCCGCTGAAAGACCAGTTGCAGTTGCTCATGATGGCGGTGTCGCCGTCGGGGGGTGCCGCTACTGCGATACAGGCTTCCCGGGGCTGCGCTTCGGGGTGGGCTTCCAGCCAGCGGGTGAGGACTGCTTCCAGCCCGGTAAAATCCTGGTTGCGGTAGCGCCTCAGGGCAAGCAGCTGGCGATCGCTTCCGTCGAAGAGGGCGATTCGGGTGTTGGTGCCACCGACGTCCGCGACCAGCCGACCGCTGCGCGCTGCCCCCGGGCTCATGTAACCGGCAGAATCTTCATGATGTTGGTCGAGCCTGGCCGGCCCATGATTGCACCCTTGGTCAGCAGGACCGCATCGCCCTTGTGCAACTGGCCCTCATCTCGAAGAAACTCAATGGCGCTGGCTTCGACGGTATCCTGGTCGAAGACGCTGGCATCGAAAAATAGCGGCACTACGCCGCGGCACAGGCAGAGTCTCTGCAGCGTCTCGCTGCGGTTGCTCAGAGCGAAGATCGGCAGTCCCGAACTCAGGCGGGACATCAGCAGTGGCGTAGTCCCGGATTCAGTCAGGCAGGCGATGCCACGCACGGTCTTGTAATGATTGGCGGCATAGATTGCGGACATGGCAATCGTTTCCTGGGCGCTGCTGAATTGTCGGTCAAGCCGGTAGCGGGACGTTCTCGCTACAGGATGACGTTCGGCACCCAGCGCCGCGTCGGCCATCGCGGTGACCACCTCTACCGGAAAGGCGCCAACTGCAGTCTCTGCCGACAGCATGACCGCGTCGGTGCCGTCCAGGACGGCATTGGCGACGTCGAAGACCTCGGCCCGGGTAGGCATCGGGCTGCTGATCATCGATTCCATCATCTGGGTTGCGGTAATCACCACCCGATCCATCTTCCGGGCGCGAGAAATCAGCTCCTTCTGCAGGCCTATCAGTTCGGCGTCGCCGACTTCCACCCCGAGATCGCCCCGGGCCACCATGATACCGAAACTGGCGTCGATAATGCCGTTAAGTGTGTCGTTGTCAGCCACGACTTCCGCCCTTTCAATCTTGGCGATAATGGCGGGTTCAAGCTGGTGGGCGCGCAGCAGGTCGCGCGTCTGAAAGATATCCTCGGCACTGGAAACAAAGGACACGGCAACAAAATCCGGACGCACTTCAGCAAGGCTGTCGATGTCAGCAATGTCCTTGGTGGTCAGCGCGGGTGCGGCCAGACCGCCGCCGAGACGGTTGAGACCCTTGCGTGAGCCGAGGGTGCCACCGACCAGCACAGTGCAGTCGACGGCGCTGGTCTGGACCTCGTCCACGCGCAGGCGCAGGCGGCCATCGTCGAGCAGCAGGGTGTCGCCGCGGAACACGCTGGTGGTGAGCTCCCGGTAGTCCAGTCCGACGCCGTGGGCGTCGCCTTCATCTTCGCCAAGGCCCAGATCCAGCCGGAACCGGTCGCCGTTTTCCAGCTTTACGGAGCCTTTGCGAAAGCTGCGGATGCGGATCTTGGGTCCCTGCAAATCGGCCAGGATGCCGATATAGCGACCCGCTAACGCGGCCTGCTTGCGGATACGCTGGGCTACCCGAGCGTGCTGGGCCGCGGAGCCGTGGCTGAAGTTGAGCCTGAACACGTTGACCCCGGCGCTGATGAGCCGGGCGATCATGTCGTCGGATTCGCTGCCCGGGCCGATGGTGGCGACGATCTTGGTGCGCCGGTTGACTCTGGGTGTCACGGTGAGGTCCTGTTGACGGGGTGCTGGAGCAAATAGTCCCTGGCGAGGTCGGGAAAATCGGTAAACAGGCCGTCCACGCCGGCCTGATGCAGAAATACGTCGAGCAATTCCTCAAAGCTGTCGATGCCTTCCGGCAGCTGGTCGGCTCGGAAGGTGTACGGGTGTACCTTGAGTCCCCGCTGCTGAGCCAGCGTCACCAGATCGCTTAACTCGACGCTGCCGTCCGCCTGCTTGCCGCGGTAGATCTGCATCAGCCAGGGGCCTATGCCATCGGCGTAGGTCGCAACGGCGTCCAGGCCCGCGGCGGTTTGCAGAAAATCGTAATCCACGTCGCTATCCTCGCCCCAGCTGTTGTCGGCAATCAGCTGGATCAGCGGCAGCGGTGTCTGCTGGGTTTCGCGCAGGTAGCGCAGGG
>JBLRXF010000325.1:0-3594 GCA_047920875.1 Haliea sp.
GGCCACCGAGCTGGGGGTCGTGCTGCACGACATTACCCGGCTGGTAGCAGGCTCGCACTTCGACCCCTATACCTACAGCGGTGAGGTCACCTTCGCCCTGTCCGAGTATGTAGGCGTTGCCCTGCTGCCGGGCCTCATCCGACGCCTGCACCAGTGCGCTCCCAGACTCTCGATACGCACCATTACCCGGGTGGAAAACCAGCTGGAGCAGCTGGCGACGGGCAATCTGGATTTCGCCATCCATATCGCCCAGGCGCATTATCCCGAGGAGTACCGAACTCAGGTGCTGGGCACTGCACCACCGGCGATCCTGGTGCGCAGGGAGCACCCACTGACACACGGTGAGGTCACCTGGGAACGGCTGGCGCGGTACCCGGTAATCCGGGTATATGTGCCTGACCTGGAGCAGGTTGAGCTGGCGCGCACCTCCGAGGCCTTCATGCGCGTGCGTCACCCACAGCAGGGGTCTCTGGAAACCTCGCACCTGATGACCGCGATGGAGGTTCTGCGCAGCACGGACTACTTTCTGCCCGGTCCTGCCTATGTGCTGCAGAATTCCCATGCCACTGATGGCATCGTGGCCCTGCCGACGCCGCCCGGGAGTGACTATACCCTCAAGTACATGCTGGTCGCGCACAGGCGGACCAGCCACTCAGCGATGCACAGCTGGCTGTGGGATCAGGTACTGGATACCATTCGCGCCATGGCCGCTGCAAACACCGCGGCCCAGCGCGTCCAGTATCCTGCTATGCTGTCGCCCCTGGGCCCGCCCTGACACACGGCATTTTGGACAGATCATGAGTACCAGCAAGCGCCGCGACATTCCCCGCTACCTCACCCCGCTGATCGAAACCCACTGTCATCTCGATTATCTGGATCAGGAGCAGCTGGCACACACGCTGGCACGCTCGCGGGAAGTCGGCATCGAACGTATCGTAACCATAGCGGTATCAGCGGCCAACCTGGATAAGGTGTTGGCGCTGACCCGCGCAGCCCATGATGTCTGGGGCACTCAGGGTATTCACCCCCATGAGGCCGAAGGTTATGACGACGCGGTGGCCGACATCATCCGTGAACGCGGCGCCGACCCACGCATTGTTGCGGTGGGAGAAATTGGTCTCGACTACTTCTACGACCATGCCGACCGGGCAGTGCAGCGACGGGTCTTCACCGCTCAACTGGCGCTGGCGGTGGAACTGGACCTGCCAGTCGTCATCCACACCCGCGAAGCGGATGAAGACACTCGCGCCATCCTCGGGGAATTCAGCGCTGACCTTGGCCGCAAGGGCGTGATTCACAGCTTCACCTCCAGCCTCGCCCTGGCGGAGTTCTGTCTGGAGGCGGGTTTCATGCTGGGTTTCAACGGCATCACCACTTTCAACCGGGCCGATAACGTGCGGGAAGTAGTGGCGGCAACGCCGCTTGCGCAATTGGTACTGGAAACAGACTCACCCTACCTGACCCCGGTCCCCTATCGCGGCCGACCCAATGCGCCGTTCTACCTGCCGTTTGTGGCCGAGTGCGTAGCCGCAGTCAAACAGGTTCCGGTGGAGAATCTGCTGCACGCTGCCCGTGACAACTCTCTGGCACTGTTTTTCCCCGAGGCACTGGCCCAAGCGCGGTAAATTGCCGCAGGAAAGTTGCCCCGGAAGCCTGAACCTGGCGGCGCTCAATGGTAGACTGGGCGCCTTTTTTCGCGGGCACGCAGCCCGCCACGATGACAGGACGCTATGGATTATATTGTCGGCCAACGCTGGGTCAGCCACGCGGACGCCCAACTCGGGCTTGGAGTAATCGTTGAAGTGGAGCCGCGGCGGGTCACCTTGAGCTTTCCGGCGGTGGGCGAAGAGCGAACCTATGCCCTTGAGAGCGCGCCTCTGACCCGCCTGCGCTTCAAGGAGGGCGACCACATCTCCACCTGCAACAGTCTGGAACTGGTGGTTACCCACGTGACAGAGAGTGGCGGCCTGCTGCTGTACACGGGTATCGATCACCACGAGCAGTCGGTGACCGTATCGGAGCTGGAGCTGGACGCCTTTGTCCAAATCACCACGCCGCAGCAGCGCCTGCTCAACGGCCACTTCGACAAGACCAGTGACTTCGCCCTGCGGGTCGATACCCTGAACCAGCTTGATCGCCTGCAGCGCTCCCCGGCCCGCGGCCTGATGGGGTCGCGCACCAGCCTGCTGCCTCACCAGGTATACATCGCCAACGAAGTCGGTCAGCGGCACGCGCCGCGGGTCCTGCTGGCGGACGAAGTGGGCCTGGGCAAGACCATCGAGGCGGGGATGATCCTGCACCAGCAGCTGCTGACCGGACGGGCCTCCCGGGTGCTTGTCCTGGTGCCACAAACGCTGCTGCACCAGTGGCTGATAGAAATGCTGCGCCGCTTCAACCTGCACTTTTCCCTGTTTGACGAAGAACGCCTGCAGGAGCTGTCCGGGATGGACGAGTTCGGCGACGAGGCCTTGCCGGAACTCACGGACTACAACCCTTTCGAGAGCGAGCAGCTGGTGCTCTGCAGTCTGGACCTGTTCCGGGACTACCCGAATCGCCAGCTCCAGGCACTGACCGCCGCCTGGGATCTGGTGGTCGTGGACGAGGCCCATCACCTGCACTGGTCGCCAGAAGCACCGGGCGAGGACTACCGCTTTGTCGCCGCCCTCGCCCGCCAGAATCCGGGCCTGCTGCTGCTGACGGCCACCCCGGAGCAGGTCGGCCTCGACAGCCATTTCGCCCGTCTGCAGCTGCTGGATCCCGAACGCTTCCATTCGCTGGAGGCGTTCAGGGAAGAAGAGCAGCAATACCGGCACTGGAGCGAGATGGCGCAAGAGCTTGAACAGGGCGCAATACCGGCGGATCTGCCGACTGGCCTGAACCCTGAGGCCAGCAGTGAGGCCCTGATCGAACAGATCCTAGACCGCCACGGCACCGGCCGGGTGATGTTCCGCAATACCCGGGCCGCGATCAGCGGTTTTCCCCAGCGGCTCATGCATCGCTACCCTCTGCCAACGCCGGATGCCTACAGTCACGCCAACAGCGATGTCGCGGAAGCGCTGCACCCTGAATCCCCCTATCACGATGACAGCTGGCTGTTCTTCGACCCCCGAGTGACCTGGCTGGAGCAAACCCTCAAGCGGCTGCGCCCGGAGAAAGTCCTGGTCATCTGTGCCCGCGCTGCCACCGCGGTGATGCTGGAGCACTATCTGCACCTGCGCGCCGGGATCCGTTCGGCAGCCTTCTACGAGGGACTCTCCATCATTGAGCGGGATCGCGCCGCCGCCTACTTTGCCGACGACGTCGCCGGGGCCCAGACCCTGGTCTGCTCGGAAATCGGCAGCGAGGGGCGCAACTTCCAGTTTGCCCACCACCTGGTCCTGTTCGATCTGCCCCTGAATCCCGACCTGTTGGAGCAGCGTATCGGTCGCCTCGATCGCATCGGCCAGAGCGAGGATGTGCAGATCCATGTGCCCTACATGCAGGGCAGCGCTCAGGAAACACTGCTCGACTGGTACGACCGGGGGCTCGACCTTTTCCGTGAGAGCTGTTCCGCGGGCACCCTGATCTTCGACCGCTTCGAGGAGCGCCTGCTGG
>JBLRXF010000326.1:0-3583 GCA_047920875.1 Haliea sp.
GCCGCTGCCGCATTAGCCGGTGTGCTGCTGCTGGGTGCTCGTAAAGGAAAATACGGCCCGAACGGTGAGGTGCGTCCGATCCCTGGTGCTAACCTGCCACTGGCTACACTGGGTACCTTCATCCTGTGGATGGGCTGGTTTGGCTTCAACGGTGGCTCAACCCTCAAGCTGGGTGGAATCGCAGCTGCCAACGAAGTGGCCAACGTGTTTCTGAACACCAACGCCGCCGCCGCCGGTGGTCTGATTGCAGCCCTGCTGCTGTCTCGCATCGTCTTTGGCAAGGCGGATCTGACCATGGCTCTGAACGGCGCACTTGCTGGCCTGGTAGCCATCACCGCGGAACCGGCTGATCCCTCACCCCTGCTGGCAATGATCATCGGCGCTATCGGTGGTGCGATCGTGGTGGGCAGCATTGTCGCCATGGACAAGATCAAGATCGACGATCCGGTCGGTGCCATCTCCGTCCACGGCGTGGTCGGTATCTGGGGCATCTTCGCGGTGCTGCTGTCCGATCCTGACGCCACCTTCATGGGGCAGCTGGTCGGCACGCTGGTCATCTTCGTCTGGGTATTCGGTGCCAGCCTGATCGTATGGGGCATTCTCAAGGCGGTCATGGGTATCCGGGTCACCGAGGAAGAGGAATACGAAGGCGTCGATATGTCCGAGTGTGGTATGGAAGCCTATCCGGAGTTCGTCGCCCAGAAATAGTCACAGTCTTGCGGGCGCATTGATGCAATGCGTGTTTTGGGGGCCTTCGGGCCCCCTTTTTTTGTTTGCCGCAGAGCAGGCTCCCACAGCACTCGCAGGAGCGCGGTCTCCGCGCGATCGCCCGCGGAGGAGCGGGCTCCCACAAAAAAACCGATCACCCGCTGTAGGAGCGCACTCCGTGCGCGATCGCCCGGGCACCGGGCTCCCACAATGTAGGAGCCTGGGCCCCCACAATGTAGGAGCCCACTCCGTGGGCGATGTATTGCAAAGGATACGGCGAGGTCAAGGCAGGCTGCTTGCCGCCAGCAGCTCTCTGGCCGCGGCAAAGATACGCCGCGTTTCTTCCGCCAGCCGGCCCGGTCCGCCAGCAACATGGCCAAAATCAGACACCAGCGGGCGGCATTCCAGCCCAAGTGTTGCGGCGTCTCGAGCCGCGTCTTCTGCGGTAAAATACAGGTCGGTGCTTGATGGCATCATGATTCCCGGGCACTGAAGCTTGGGCGCTGGTTTCCCCGTGGTGCGGTCAACGCCGAGAATATCCCCACCTTGCCAAGTGCGCAGCTGGGTCAGCAAGTCATTGGCATCTTGCCCCAAGTGGTCCTCGACCCAGAATTCCAGTAGTTGCTCAACTGAATCAAAGCCCAGTTCCCGGTAGCGAGCGTCGCGGTAAAAAGCCTGGCTGTAGGCCCAGCCGGCGTACACTGTGGCGAACGCAGTCAGGCCCAGCGTAGGCGGGTTACGGTAATGCCCCTGTGCAAACTCCGCGTCTGCCGCCAAGGTGCTGGCTATCCCCTCTAAAAAGACATGGTTGTGCGGGTAACATCGGGCGGTTGCGCAAATTGCCAGCACACTACCCACTTCGTCCGGATACTCTCTCGCCCATTGCAGCGCCTGCATGCCACCCATGGACCACCCCATGACCAGACGCGGGTTTGCATGGTCGAATCGGCTGGCCAGCAGCTTGTGCTGTGCACGGACATTATCGATAAGACTTATCCGTGGGAATCGGGGGCCTGCCTGGTAACCCGGGGTATTGCTGGGCGAGCTGGATTCGCCGGCGCCGAACATGCTGGGTATAACGATGCAGTAGTCGCCAGCGTGCAGGGGACTCTCGGGATGATCTACCCAGGCGCGGTTGCTCCTGGCTTGTCCGCCATAGTAGGTAGGCATCACGATTAGGTTATCTTTTAGTGCATTGACTGCACCAATTTGGTGATAGTGCAGCCGTGCCCCTTGCAGAACCTCCCCGTTCGCCAGCATGAAATCACCCAGATCCAGCTCAAGCTCTTCCCAATAATCTTTCTTTATCAATGACATAAATCTTTCTCCAGGTTGCTTTCTTTAAATATACATATTGGCATGTTTCTTGGATAGTTAGCCTGAGCAAGAAACATTCCTACCTACGGAGATTGTATGGAAATCGACAAGTTACAGCAGAAGTGCCTGGACAAGGGCGTCAAATACGGCATTGCCAGCTACGTGGATGTGCACGGAGCCAGCAAGGGCAAGTTTGTTCCCGTAGCGCATTTCAAACAGATGTTTGCCGGTTCGGAGCTTTTTACCGGTGCCGCCCTGGACGGTGTGCCCCAGGATATTGCCGATAACGAAGTGGCAGCGATGCCCGATATCGCCTCCATGCAGCAGTGCCAATGGAATCCGGAGGTCGCCTGGTTTGCCAGTGATCTATACCTGGATGGCAAACCCTTCGCGGCCTGCTCGCGCAATATTCTCAAGCGTCAGCTGGAGAAAGCCGCGGCTATGGGCTTCAAGTTCAACCTGGGGATAGAAACCGAATTCTTTGTCCTGCGTCAGGCGGCCAATGGGCAGGCGGTACCTTTCAGCGATCGGGATGTACTGGGCAAGCCTTGCTACGACATCCCCACCATGATGGATAACATCGCCATCATTGATGAACTGGTGCAGGCTCTGACCGATATGGGCTGGGGTGTGTATTCCTTCGATCACGAGGATGCCAACGGCCAGTTCGAAATCGATTTCAACTATGCAGACGCGCTGACCATGTCCGATCGCCTGGTGTACTTCCGCTTGTTGGCGAATGAAATCGCGCGCAAACACGGAGCATTTGCCAGCTTTATGCCCAAGCCCTTTGCGGACAGAACTGGCAGCGGCGCGCACTTCAACATGTCACTCGCGAGCCTCGACAGCGGCGCAAACCTGTTTGCTCCTACCCCTGGCGCCGACCGCTACGACTGCGGAGTCTCTGACCTTGCGTATCAGTTCATTGGCGGCATCCTGCGCCACGCCAAGGCCATCAGTGCCGTGGTTGCGCCGACGGTGAACAGCTACAAGCGCCTGGTGCGTCAGGGCAGCATGTCGGGCTCTACCTGGGCGCCGGTATTCTGCTGCTATGGCAACAACAACCGCACCAATATGCTGCGCATTCCCAGTGCGGGTGCGCGGGTCGAGTGTCGCGCGCCGGACATCGCCTGTAATCCCTACCTGGGCGCTGCCCTGATGCTGGCTGCGGGCCTGGAAGGCATTGAGCAAGGTATTGATCCCGGGCTGCCCCACCGTGAAAACATGTACCACTACAGTGACGCTGAAATTGCCCGGGCCGGCATTGAGTGTCTGCCCAAGACATTGTCTGAGGCAACAGACGCCATTGCTGCCGATTCCCTGGCCCTCGAGGTTCTCGGTCCGGAGATGCACAAGGCCTTCGTGGACTTCAAGCGCGCCGAGTGGAACAGCTATCACAACACCGTGTCGGAGTGGGAAATGAAGCGCTATCTGCGCCTGTTCGGCTAGTCTCTGTACCCTGCGGCCATGGCCCCGGGCGCAGTGTATTCCAATCCATAAATGAGTCTGGGGAGTAGCCCTCTTCAGCCGATAGCCAGGTCTCGCCCGTGGATGGTTT